>JALYYN010000574.1 GCA_030946525.1 Actinomycetota bacterium
ATCCGGGTGGTCGAGGCGACGAGCCGGATCCAGGGCCCGTTCGCCGGGATGCTGCTGCGCATGCTGGGGGCCGATGTGGTCAGGGTGCAGCCTCCCGAGGGCGACTACGGGCGGGCGGCCCTCTGCCTCCACCGCGGCAAGTCCTCGGTCCGGCTGGACCTGGGCACCGTCGCCGGCCGGGCCGAGCTGGTCGACCTGGTGGCCGGCACCGACGTGTTCCTGCACAACTGGCGGCCCGGGAAAGCGGCCGAGTGGGGCCTGGACTTCGACGATCTGGCGCCACGCCACCCGCGCCTCGTCTACGCCAACACCTCGGGATGGGGCGACCGGCCCGAGGCCCGGCGGCTGGTCGGGACCGACTTCCTGGTCCAGGCCTACGCCGGGCTGGGCGACGGCCTGAACCCCGAGGACGAGCCGGCCGTGCCCTCCCGGATGATCCTGTGCGACCTCTTCGGCGGGATCGTCGCCGCCGAGGGCGTCCTCGCCGGCCTGTACCGGCGCGAGCGGGCCGGCGGCGCCTGGGAGGTGCGGTCGTCCCTGCTGGTCGGGGCCATGGCCCTGCAGTCCCATGTCTTGGCCGACCTCACCCTCGGCAAGGAGACCGCCCGGCACCACGGACGGCCGGTCTGGGGGATCCTCGACCGCCCGGTCCCGACCGCCGAGGGGATGCTGGTCACGAGCGTGGAGGACGACGACGGCTTCCGGCGGCTGTGCCAGCTCTGCGAGGTCGATCCGGTCGGGCCGGCGCGCGCCACGACCGAGCACCGCCTGGCCGCCCGCCTGGCCGAGGGCACGGCCGCCCAGTGGGAGGAGCTGTTGCTCGCCGGCGGCATCGCCGCCGCGGTGGCGTGCGAGGACCTGGCCGCCGTCCCCGCCGATCCCCGCCTCTCGGCCCTCTTCGAGCCTGTCGGGATCGGCGGGCTCGCGCCACGGTCGCCCTGGCGGTTCGAGTGACGGCTGACCCGACGCCCCCGGGCCGGCTGGCGCCCACCCTCGAAGAGGCCTGCCGGCGCTGGGCGGACCGGCCCGCAGTGACGTTCGCCGGGTCGACGATGACCTACGCCGAGCTCGGTCGGGGCGTGGCCCGTCTGGCCGCCGCTTACCGGGGCCTCGGCATCGGCCCCGGCGACCGCATCGTGTGCCAGCTGCACAACAGCCCGGAGCACCTCATTGCCATCAATGCCGCGTGGGCGGTGGGGGCCATCCACGTCGGGACCGACAACGACCTCACCGGCCCCGAGCTGGCCTGGTTGGCGGAGCGCACCGAGGCCGCCGCCCTGCTGTTCAGCCCCCACCGCGGCCCGGCCGACCCGCTGGCCGCCCTCCGGGCGGTCCGGGCCGCCTCCCCGTCCACCCGCCTGATCCTCAGCGGCGTGCCCGCGGCCGCGGCGTCGTCGGACGAGGAGTATTTGCAGCTCGACGAGCTGCTCGCCGGCCCTGAAGAGCTGGTGCGCTGGTCCCCGCCACACGGTCCCCATGACACCGGCCACCTGCTGCTCACCTCGGGCACGACCGGCAAGCCCAAGGCGGTGATGGAGACCCTGCCGGCCTGCTGGGCCAAGATGCAGTTCTTCGCCGACGACTTCCGCCCCGGCCCCGACGACGCCGAGCTGCTCTACCTCCCGGTGGCCCACGTCTTCGGGCTCCGGCTGGCCATGATCGCCCTGCTCACCGGCGGCCGCCTCGTCCTGGCCGAGCGGTTCTCCCCCACGGGCGCCCTACGGCTGGTCGCCGAGGAAGCGGTGACGGTGCTGCCGGGCATGCCGGCCCACTTCACCCTGCTCCTGGACGCCCTCGATCTGGACAAGCACAGCCTTCCCGAGAAGCACAGCGTGGCGAGCCTGCGGTGGGCGATCTCCGCGGCGTCCACCATGCCCAGGAGCCTGGTCGAACGGATCTACGATCAGCTGAAGGTCAGGCTGCTCTATGTCTACGGCTGCAGCGAGAACTTCACCGTGAGCACCACCGATCGTGGGGACATCGCGCGGGGATCGGTGGGACGGCGGGTCTTCAGGGGCCCGGCGGGCACCCCGCCCGACGGCACGGTCGCCGTGCTCGAGCCGGGTGGGACGACCCCGCTGCCGCCGGGGACCGTCGGTGAGATCGCCTTCGGCGCCGCCCGGCCCGTCCGCTACTGGAAGGACCCCGACGCGGCCGCCGACGGCTGGTATCGGACCGGCGATCTGGGAAGGGTCGACCCCGACGGCAGCGTGTACGTACTGGGCCGGCTCAAGGAGCTGGTCAACCGGGGCGGGCTCCACGTGTCGCCGAGCGAGGTGGAGACCGCGGTGCGCGCCCACCCGGGCGTGGCCGACAGCGCGGTCGTGGCCACGCCCGACCCGGTGCTGGGCGAGGCGATCTGTGCGTGCATCGTGGCCGGCGACGCCGGCCCGCCCGACCTGGCCGGCCTGCGCGAGTTCCTGTCCCCGGTGCTGGCCCGCCACAAGCTCCCCGACGAGCTGGCCCTGGTCGACGCCGTCCCCCGGACCAAGATCGGCAAGGTGGACCGGCCCACGCTGCGGGCGACGGTGCTGGCCGACGGCCACCTGCGGGAACGCTGGCGGGCGGGTTGAGCCCGGCCGCGGTGGGGTCGTCCCCGAGCGGGCCGGGATGACGTCCTCGCCCATCGTCGTCCACACGTCGGACGGGCTGGCCATCGCCGCCCACGACCTGGGCGGCGAGGGTGCGCCGCTCGTCATGGTCCACGCCGCCGGCCTCCACGGGCTGGTGCTGGAACCCCTCGGGCAGCAGCTGGGCCCGGACTTCCGGTGCGTGTCGCTCGACGGCCGCGGCCACGGCGACTCCAAGCTCCCGCCCGGCCACCGCCTGGACTGGTACGGACTGGCTGCCGACGTGCTGGCGGTCGTCGACGGCCTGTCCCTGGATCGCCCGTACGGGTTCGGGCACTCGAGCGGCGCCACGGCGGTGTTGATGGCCGAGCAGGCCCGCCCGGGCACCTTCGCCGCCATTTACTGCTTCGAACCGGTCATCGTGGCCGCCGACCCGCCGCTCGGCCGGGACGACGACAGTTGGATGGCCTCCCGGGCCCGGCACCGGCGGAACACCTTCGAGTCCCGCCAGGAGGCGTGGCGGCACTACTCGTCGAAGCCGCCGCTCGACGGGCTGGCCCCCGAGGTGCTGCGGGCCTACGTCGACCACGGGTTCGAGAACGACGGCGACGGCGTGCGGCTCAAGTGCGACCCCGAGAACGAGGCCACCATCTACGAGATGGCCACCGCCCACGACGCCTATGCCCGGCTGCCCGAGATCGGATGCCCGGTCACCCTGGCCTGTGGCGCGGAGACCGAGGCGTGCACCCCCGAACGGGCCCGCGCCCTGGTGGACCGGCTGCCCCGTGGCCGGAGCGAGGTGCTGGACCACGTCGGGCACTTCGGGCCGCTGGAGCGGCCGAGGGAGGTGGCGGCGTCCGTCCGCCGCTTCCTTGCGGGAGCGGCGCGGGAGCGCCCGTCACCGGCGTGACCGCCGACACGTCGGACCGTCGGCTGTCGGTGGCGGAACTGATCGAGGAGGCGGCGGCCCGGGCCGGGGAATGGGAGGTCGACGTGCCCTTCGCCGCCACCCTGGGCCTGCTGGTGGAGTCGAGCCGGCGGTCGGGGGCGCTGAACGACACCGGGCAGGTCGTGCTGCAGAAGGCGGCCGTCCGCCACCTGCGCAACCTCCGCCAGTTGGAGAGTTGGGTCGCCGGCCACCCCGAGGTCGCCGACATCGACCTCGGCCGGCCGGTGGTGGTCACCGGCCTCCCCCGGACCGGGACGACCCTTCTCCACCACTTGCTGTCGCTCGACCCGGCGCACCGGGTCCTGCGTTTCTGGGAGGCGCTCCATCCCGTGCCGAGCGGGGCCGGCGGGCCGTCGCCCGAAGCGCGGCAGGCCCAGGCCGGCCGCTGGCTCGATGCGTTCTACCGCCTGGTGCCCGACTTCCAGGCCGTCCACCGGGCCACGCCGACCGGCCCGGAGGAATGCGACGCCCTGCTGCAGAACACCTTCGCCAGCCAGCACTTCGACGACATGTTCGACGCCCCCGACTATTCGACCTGGCTGGCGGGCGCCCCGCTGACCGACGAGTACCGGCACTTCGCGCGCCAACTGCGGGTGCTGTCGACCACGCCGGCGTCCGGTTCACCGGTGCCAGGCGGGTCGGGCGGAACGTGGGCCTTGAAGTCGCCCAGCCACCTCGGGCACCTCGACGCCCTGCTCGACGCCCTCCCGGGCGCCACGGTGGTGCTCTGCCATCGTCGGCCGCACGAGGCGGTGGCGTCCTACGCCAGCCTCATCGCCACGTTGCGGCGGGCCTACAGCAACTCCGTCTCGCCGGCGACGGTGGGCGGCCAGGCGCTGACCCGCGCCACGACCGCCATGCAGCGGGCGCTCGACGTGCGGGACACGACCGACCCCGCACGGTTCGTCGACATCTCCTACCCGGCCCTGGTCGAGGATCCGATCCGGGTCGTGCGCGCCGTCTACCGACGGCTGGGGCGACAACTGGCGCCCGCGGTCGAGGAGGAGATGCAGCGGTGGGTCCTGGCCAACCCCCGGCACAAGCACGGCGCCCACCGCTACGACCTGGCCCGGTTCGGTCTCACCCCCGAGGAGGTGGACGCCGCCTTCGAGCGCTATACAACCCGCTTCGGCGACCTGACCGGCTGAGGTGCGGGGCGGGGCCCGACCGCCTGGGCGCCCCACGTCCCGTTGCGCAGCACGAACCGCCGCAGCTTCCCGGTCGGCGTCCGGGGCAGGGCTTCGACCAGGAGCACCGATCGGGGCACCTTGAACGGTGCCAGCTCGGATCGGGCGAGGGCGACCAGTTCCTCGACGAGCGTCCCGGTCGCTGCGGGCGTCGCGGGCACCACGAACGCGGCGAGCCGCGACGCACCGTCCGGCCCGAGGACACCCGCCACGGCCACCTCGGTCACCGCCGGATGCCGGCTGAGCACCGCTTCTATCTCGAGCGGTGACACCGAGATGCCGCCCACCATCTCCAGGTCGTCCACCCGGCCCCGGAGGTGGACGAAACCGTCGCCGTCCAGCTCGGCGCGGTCGCCGGTGCAGAGCCACTCGCCCCCCGTGGCGTCGCCGGTGCCGGGCACCGCCAAGCGCGCCGGCGGACCGAGATACCCGAGGGGCAGGGTCGGGCCGCTGACCCACAGGACGCCGGGCCGCCCGGGGGCCAGGGTCCGGCCCCGGCCATCGCGTACGCAGACCCGGTACGGCGGCAGGGCGCGGCCGACGGTGCCGTCCCGCCAGTGGGCCAGGGTGTTGCTGGCGAAGGTCTGGCCCACCTCGGTCGAGCCGAGGCCGTCGAGGATGGGACAGTCGAGGAGCTTTCGCGCCCGCTCGGCCAGGGCGACGTTGAGGGCCTCGCCGGCGGAGACCGCCGCCCGGACGGTGGCGAACGCCTCGGGGCGTCCGGAGGCGACCAGATGGGCGTAGAAGGTCGGCACGCTGAACAGGACGGTCACGCCGCGGCGCCGGACCAGCTCGGCGATGTCGTCCGGTCGCGGGTGGGCGGCGTCCAGCACGGCCCGGCACCCGGCGAGGAGCGGGAAGAACAGCGAGTTGCCGAGCCCGTAGGCGAAGTAGAGCTTGGAGACCGAGAGCAGCACGTCGGCCCGCCGGACGGCAATGGCCGGAAGGGCGAAGGCCTCGAAGTAGACCAGCGGGTCGCCGTGGGCATGGACGGCGGCCTTGGGTGAGCCGGTCGTTCCGGAGGTGTACTGGGCGTAGGCGGCGTCGCCCGGCGCCATGTCGGCCGGCGGCAGTGGCGGTCGCCCGGCGAAGGCCGACTCCAGCTCGTCGGCGGTCACGACGACCCGGTCCTCGAAGCGCTCGGCCAGATCGGTGCTGCAGACCACCATGCGGGCACCGGCGTCGATGGCCGCCGCCCGATGGTCGGCTGCGGTGAGCCGGGGGTTCACCGGGACGGCGACGGCCCCGGCGCGCACGGCCCCGAGGAACGCCCACACGAACTCCACCCCGTCCGGGACGGCGATGAGCACCCGGTCACCCCGGCCCACGCCCAGCGCGGTGAGCAGCGACGCGGCCCTCGCCGCGCCGTCGTGGGCCCCCGCGTGGGTGACCACGCGCTCCCCCGCCAGGAAGGCGACGTCGCCCGACCACCCTCCCCCGGCGGCGCGCGCCTCCAGGACGGCGGCCAGGTTGTACGGGGAGCCGCTCATGTGCCCTCGACCGCGCACACCACCAGGCGGCCGCCGCTGGGGCCGACCGGCCACCACCCGGCGACGACCAGCCTGCCCCATGCGTCGAAGGGGTCGGGCTGTGACCCGGCCAGGGCGGACACGACGGCGCCGGTCAGCAGCCACAGCCGGGCGCCGGACACGATGTGGGCGTCCACGTCGCCGTCGTCGGCCGGGTCGAACCCCTCGGTGGCCAGGAGCATGGCCACGTGGAGCGCCGCCTCCATCTCGGCCGACCGCCCGGCGGCCACCACTGCCTGGCGGGCTGCGGCACGGCCGCGGTCGACCGACGAGAGCCATGCCCGGTCGACGCACGCCGCGGCCTCGACGGCCGCGGGCACCGTCACCACCGAGAGGGGCAGCCTCACCACGCCGGCGGGCGTGGCCCGGGCGTCGGCCTCGGGCAGCGTCGATCCGTCGGCGCCCGGC
>JALYYN010000353.1 GCA_030946525.1 Actinomycetota bacterium
CGGCTTCGGGGATCGTTGTCGGCGTCTCGTTCCAGCCGGTCGAGGAAGGCGACGACGGCGTCCAGCGCCGGATCGTCCCGGCCCGCACCGGTGAGGATCGGACCCAGGGCGCGCTCCCAGACGACAAAGGCGAGCTCCGCGGGCGTGGCCGTCTCTGCGAGCACGGCGAGCTCCTCGCGAAGCGAGCGCAGGCCGTCGACGCCCACGCCGGCGAGTGGCGACGCGAGGAGCCGGTCGGGGACGATGGCGTCGTCGCCGGGCTCGCCCACCCACCGCAGCAGGTCGACCAGCGCCGCCACCGTGGGGTCGTCGGCCCGGGCCCCGGCGCCGCCGTCCGCGGCCACCGGGATGCCGTGGCGGCTCAGCGCACGGGCCACGCGACGGCCGTGGACGTGCGGACGCCGGACGAGGACCGCCATGTCCGACCACGCCACGCCCTCGGCGCGGGCCGCCCACAGCTCGGCGGCGACCGCCTCGGGCTCGGTCGACGGATGCCGGCAGGTGACGAGCGTCGGCTCATCCGGTCGGCGGAAGGGCCGGGTGAGGGCGAGCTCGACGACGGGCCAGGGAAGGGAGCCACCGACGACGTCACGGGCGACGACCGTGACGTCGTCGGTGGGCCCGGCGACGGCGCCCAGCAGCCGGCGCAGCGAGGGATCGCGGCCGTCGTGGTCGTCGACCAGCACGTGGGCATACCCCCCCGGTACGGCCGCGTCGGCGGCTGCGGCGAACAGCCCGGCCCGATCGGCCTGGGCGCGCTCGTCGAGATAGGCGACGTACCGCTCGGCGAACCGGGCCAGTTCGGCCCAACGACCCGACGGGCGCGGCGATCCGGCGTCGCCCGCCTGAAAGGCCAGGAGCGCAGCGGCGACCTCGTCCGCGAACGCGGCGCGACCCAGGAACGGCGCCGACAGCGGCCAGTGCTCCGGCGGCTCGGCGGCCAGCAGGTGACGGACCGTCGCCCGCTGTTCCGAGGCGTTCAAGAGGTGGACGTCCCGTCCTCGTCGCCTGATCAGGTCGAAGGCCACACCGAACCACGTGGTGATCGGAAGGGCGTCGAACCCGCCGGAGAGCTGAGGGAGGACGGCGTCCCTGAAGCGGCCGGCGGCGCCCCGGCTCGGGCAGACCACGAGCACGGTCGACGCCCCGTGCCGCCCCACCAGGTCGAGGTAGCGGGCGACCATCGCCGTCGTCCGGCCGTAGCCGTCGCCACCGGTGACCCGGGCCGGGCCTCCCACATGCTCCACGATCCGGCGTTGCTCCGCCGTCAGTTCCACGCCACCGACAGTATCGAGGGGGTGGGACACGCCGGTCGGGCCGTCAGCCCCACTGGCCCCGGCCGACCAGCACCTCCTTCAGCTCGGCGGGACGGTCGGTCATGATCCCGTCCACGCCGAGATCGAGCAGCCGTCCCATCTCCGTCGGGTCGTCGACGGTCCAGACGTGCACCACGAGACTGTGACGGTGGGCGGCGGCCACGAACCGCCGGTCGACCACGACGACCGGGCCCTGCCGGACGGGGACCTGGGCGCAGTCGCCGGCGAAGCGGGGGGCGGGCAGGCCGAGGCTGGCCAGCCGCAGCCGGGCGACAGCGCGCGTCCCCATGCCGGTGCAGACCCGGCCGTCGGTCAGACGGCGGAAGCGGTCGAGGCGGGCCTCGGAAAAGGCGCCCACGCACACCCGGTCGTACGAACCGGTCCGCCGCAGGACCTCCACCAAGGGCTCGACCGAGGCGTCGTGCTTCGGGTCGATGTTGACCCGCAGGTCGGGCCAGGCGCCGAGGATGTCCTCCAGGAGCGGGATGGCATGGCCGCCGACCCGGGCGGCGCGGACCTCGGCCCACGGAAGGGAGGCGATGGCGCCGCGCCGTTCGGTCACCCGGTCCAGGACATGGTCGTGGAACGCCACCAGCGCCCCATCAGCCGTGGTGTGCACGTCGGTCTCGACGTAGCGGTACCCGAGCCCCACCGCGTGCTCGAAGGCCGCCATGGTGTTCTCCGGATGCTCCGACGCCCCGCCACGGTGGGCGAAGGGGATGGGCCCGGGATGGTCGAGGAAGGCCCAGGGGCCCGTCACCCGCCGGCCGGTACGGCGCCCCGGAAGATCGCCGACCGGTAGTAGGCCAGTTCGGCCACGCTCTCCCGTATGTCGTCGAGGGCCCGATGATGTCCGGCTTTGACCGGCGCCGCCGCGAAGGCTTCGGGGTACCACCGGCGGCACAGCTCCTTCACCGTCGAGACGTCGATCGACCGGTAGTGGAAGTAGGCCTCCAGCTCCGGCAGGTGCCGGGCCAAGAACCGGCGGTCGGTGGCGATCGAGTTCCCGCACAGGGGGACGACCCCCGACTCGGGCACGTGGGACCGGACGAACTCCAGCACTTCGCGGCCGGCGTCGCCCAGCGACACGGTCGACGCCTCCACCGCCACCCGCAGCCCGCTCTTCCCGTGCATCTTGGTGACCACCTTGTCCATGGCGTCGAGCGCCTCGGCCGGCTGATGGACGACCAGGTCGGGCCCGTCGGCCACCAGGGCCAGGTCCTCATCGGTGATGAGGGCGGCGATCTCGAGGATCACGTGGCGGTCGGCGTCGAGTCCGGTCATCTCCAGGTCGATCCAGGCCAGCATGGTGGGCGATCGTATAGGCCGGCCCAGGTGATCCGAGCGGGCGATCGTAGGCTGACCGGCTGATGCTCGACCTACCCCTCGTCCGCCTCGACCCCGACCTGCCGCTGCCGGCCTACGCCCGGCCGGGTGATGCGGGAGCCGATCTGGTGGCGGCGGAGGACGTGGTGCTGGCCGCCCGGGGGGGGCGCGCCCTGGTCCCGACCGGCGTGGCTGTTGCGGTTCCCCCTGGCTACGCCGGTCTGGTGATGCCACGCAGCGGGCTCGCCCTGCGCCACGGGGTGACGGTGCTGAACGCTCCTGGGCTCGTCGACGCCGGGTATCGGGGAGAGCTGCGGGTGCTCCTGGTCAACACCGACCCCGATGACGACTACGCGGTGCACAGGGGTGACCGCATCGCCCAGCTGGTGGTCGTCGCCGTCCAGGAGCTGGCAGTGCGTGTGGTGGACAACCTCCCGGCCACGGAGCGGGGCGAGGGGGGCTTCGGCCACAGTGGCCGCTGAAGGGCGGTGGTCGCCGGGTCGGGAGCCTGACCGGAACGCCGGCCCGTCGACCCTGACGGCACCGCCGGTCTGTCCTGTGACGGGATGCCCGACGTGCCCCCGGGCGGCCACACATTGCTCCGCCCTTGCTAACGTGTGCGGGCAGCTCGCAGTCGGAGCGATGCGGACGTGGCTCAGTGGTAGAGCACAACCTTGCCAAGGTTGGGGTCGCGGGTTCGAATCCCGTCGTCCGCTCCACA
>JALYYN010000357.1 GCA_030946525.1 Actinomycetota bacterium
TTGAAGACTGCCGTGGCCATGATGTTGACGAGGGAGAGGGGGATGAGGAACTTCCAGGCGAAAGCCTGGAGCTGGTCCTCCCGGAAACGGGGGAAGGTGAAGCGGATCCAGAAGATGAGGAAGGCGATCAGCATCACCTTGATGCCGAGCATGACCGGCCCGAGGACGTCGGCGAGGATTCCGGTCTTGAAGAACGGCTGGTACCAGCCGCCCAGGTAGAGGGTGGCGGCGATGGCCGACAGGGCGAAGGCGGTGCCGAACTCGGCCATGAAGAAGAAGAGGAACCGGAAGCCGGAGTACTCGGTCATGTAGCCGGCGACCAGCTCGGACTCGGCCACGGGCATGTCGAACGGCGTCTGGGTGAGCTCCGCCTGGGCGGCGGCGAGGAAGATCCCGAAACCGACGATCTGAGTGAGGATGAACGGGTCGCCCACCAGAGAGACCCCGAAGATCGACCCGTTGGCCTGGGCATGGACGATGCCCTGCAGGCTCATGGTGTTGGCCTGGATGACCACCCCGACGACGGCCAGGACGAGGGGCAGCTCGTAGGCGATGAGCTGGCCGGCGGCGCGCAGCGAACCCAGCAGTGAGTACTTGTTGGCCGACGCCCACCCCGCCATCAGCACCCCGATGACCCCGAGCGACGACACGGCCAGGGCATAGAAGATCCCGACGTCGAGGTTCTCGACCACGAGCCGGGGCCCGGCCGGCACCACGACGTAGAGCAGGAAAGTGGAGATGAGGACGACGAGGGGGGCGAGGGCGAACACCCGCCGGTCGGCCTCGTCGGGGATGATGTCCTCCTTCTGGATGAACTTGATCCCGTCGCCGATGAGCTGGAACCAGCCGTGGAACCCGCCCGGCTCCATCGGCCCCATCCGGCTCTGCATGTGGGCCATCATCTTCAGCAGGAAGACGTAGCCCAGGATCACCGCGCCTGCGGGGATGATCGAGAGCACGATCACCGTCTTGATGATCGTGATCTCCCAGTACGGGAGGGAAACCGCGAGCATCATCGGCGATCAACCCGGGCCGGCACGCGCAGGACACTAGTAACCGGCTCCGAGCGCACGCCAACACCGATGAGGCGGTACACGGCTAGCGGTCGATGTCCCCGAGGATGAAGTAGAGGCTGGCGAGGATGGTGATGATGTCGGGCACGTAGACGCCCTTGAGCAGCCACGGCACGATCGAGATGTTGTGGAACGAGGCCGAGCGGATCTTGACCCGCATAGGCCCGAGGCCACCCTGGCTGACGATGTAGTAACCCATCTCGCCGAGGGGGTTCTCGGTGTGGGCCCACGCCTCGCCGGCGGGCACCTTGATGATGCGGGGAACCTTGGCCTGGATGGAACCCGGCGGCAGCCCGTCGAGGATCTGGTCGACCATCTTGGTCGCCTCGCGGGTCTCCTGCAGGCGGACCCAGTACCGGGCGAAGGAGTCGCCGTCGGGGTGCGTCCACACCTTCCAGTCGAGCTCTTTCCAGGCGAGCGGCGACGGCGCGTCGCGGCGGAGGTCCCAGTCCACGCCGCTGGCCCGGATGTTGGCGCCCGAGAGGCCGTAGGACAGGCCGACGTCGGCGGGGATCACCCCGACGCCCCGGGTGCGGGCCTCGAAGATCTCGTTGCCCATCAGCAGGTCTTCGAGCTCGTCGCAGTAGCCCCGGATGCGACGCATGGCGTCTTTCGTCTCGGCGATCCAGCCCTTGGGCAGGTCGTCCTTGAGCCCGCCGATCCGGTCGAAGTTGGGATGGAAGCGCCCGCCGGTGGCCGACTCGATCAGGTTGAGGACGTACTCGCGGTCGCGGAAGGCGAAGAACACCGGCGTCAGCGCGCCGAGCTGCACGCCCATCTCCCCGATGAACAGGGTGACGTTGGCGATGCGGCTCAGCTCGAAGAACAGCGTCCGGATCCACTGGGCCCGGGGCGGGGCCTCGACCTCCATCAGGTCCTCGGCGGCGAGGATGAACGGCACCTCGTTGGCGAAGGACGACAGCCAGTCGATCCGGTTGATCAAGGTGGTGATCTGCGGATACGTGCGGACCTCGGTGAGCTTCTCGTAGCCCCGGTGCATGTAGCCGCACACCACGTCGGCCTGCACGACCTGCTCGCCGTCGAGGCGGGCGACGATGCGCAGCGTCCCGTGGGTGGCCGGATGCTGCGGGCCGAGGTTGAGGGTCATCTCCTCGGTCTGCAGTTCGACGTTCACCCGGGCGTCGGCGGCCTGGGACGCGATGTACGCGATGCGCTGCTGCTCGGTCACGGCCATCAGGCGGCCCCCTCCTCGGCGCTGGCCTCGGCCCCGCCCGCAGGGTCGGGCACCTCCGGCATGGGCTCGACGTCGACCAGGCCGGGCCAGGGCTTCACCTCGCGCGCCAGGAGGGGGAAGTCCTTGCGCAGTGGGAAGCCCTCGAACTCACCCGGCAGGTAGAGGTGCACGAGGTTGGGGTGGCCGTCGAACAGAAAGCCGTACATCTCCCACGTCTCCCGCTCGCACCAGTCCGCGCCGGGGAAGACGGAGATCCACGTCTGCACGTGGGGGGCCTCGTCGTCGAGGTCGGCCTTGAGGTTGACGCCGATCTTGCGGGTGGTCGAGTAGAGGCGGGCCAGGATCTGGAAGCGGGTGTCGCCTCCGGCGAAGCCGGTGGTGATGGCGTCGCCGGCCGACGGCGCCTCGGCCTGATCATCTTCTACGGCGTTCTCGTCGACCGGGAGCGCGGCCTCGTCGTCGGCGTCGACGACCCCCGCACCTCCACCTTCAGGGCCCTCGATCACCTTCGGGTTGGGCCAGGTCGCGGGGAGCCAGTCGATGCCGGACAGGTAGCAGAGGTAGTCGAAGCCCATGGAGCGGAGCTCCTCGGCGGCCCGCAGCCAGTCCTCGGCCCTGACGCGCACCCACAGGTCGCCGGTGCGCTGGTGCGACCCCACGACGCCGGCATCCAGCTTGGCGGTCAGATCTTCGAGAAGGGCCCGGTGACGCTCCTCGATCGGTGTTGCGGGGATGGCGGCGAGCGGGGGCGCCGTCCCCGCCGAGGGCTCAGCGGACGACAATCGGCTCCCCTCGCCAGCGCTCCGCCATGTCCTCGTTCTGGATGCGCTCCTGGAGCAGCACGATCCCCTCGAGCAGGGCTTCGGGCCGCGGTGGGCACCCGGGCACGTACACGTCGACGGGGATGATCTGGTCCACGCCCTTGGTCACCGAGTACGAGTCCCAGTAGGGACCGCCGCAGTTGGCGCAGGAGCCCATGGAGATCACGTACTTCGGGTCCGGCATCTGCTCCCACAGCCGGCGGATGGCGGGGGCCATCTTGTCGGTGACGGTGCCGGAGACGACCACCAGGTCGGCCTGGCGGGGGCCGGCGGGAAACGGGATGACCCCCAGGCGCATGACGTCGTAGCGCGGCGATCCGAAGGCGGCGCCCATCTCGATGGCGCAGCAGGCCAGGCCCCACTGGTAGACCCACAGCGAGTACTTCCGGCTGTAGTTGAGCAGCCAGGTGAGGGGCTTGAG
>JALYYN010000005.1 GCA_030946525.1 Actinomycetota bacterium
CGAGGCTGCTGACCGACCAGACCGAGGGGCCCGCCTTCTTGGCGATGCCGTCGGCGTTGAGGATCTCCGGCGGCTTGGTCGTCGTCGTGGCCGAGGCCGCGTTCTGCGGCGGCACGGTGGGGACGACGTGGGACTCGTCGGTCGGGTCGACGGCCTTGATGCGGGCATTGTCGGCCGAGGTGTACACCAGCGCGCCCACGAAGCCGACAAGGACCGCCATCACCAGGGAGAGGACGATGATCCCGCCCGCGCTCGGGGGCCAGAAATGGCGGCGGAGGAAGGGCTTGTGGTCGAGGTCGGACAGTTGGGGGGTGCGGGCGGGGGTCTGGAACCAGCTGAAACCATTCGACATCGGGATCGGACGAGAGTACCCGGCGGTACGATGGAGGTCATGGTCGGCGTGCTGTTGCTGCTCCTCCTGATCGTCCCGTTCGCCGAGCTGTACGTGATCATCCAGGTCGCCCACGCCTTCGGCGCCCTCGACACCGTCGTCCTGCTCATCCTCGTCAGCGTCGCCGGCGCCTGGCTGATGAAGCGGGAGGGCGTGAGCGTGTGGCGCCGGTTCCGGCGCCAGGTCGAGGCGGGCCACGTCCCCGGGCGGGAGATCGCCGACGGGGTGATGATCCTCCTCGCCGGCGCCCTGATGCTGACCCCCGGCTTCCTCACCGACCTGGTCGGCATCGCCCTGCTCCTGCCGCCGGTGCGCGCCGCGGTGCGAGCCATCCTGCTCCGGCGGGCGGCCCGGCGTGCCGGAGTGCTCTGGATCGACCGTGGGCTCGATGGCTGACCTGTCGCCCGGCGTCGCCTCGGCCATCAGCCCCCTGGTGCGACGCATCGTGGGCCCCAACGGCGGGCCCCTCACGGGCCCCGGCACCAACACCTACCTGGTGGGAGTGGACGAGATCGTGGTCGTCGACCCCGGACCGGACGAGGCCGCCCACGTGGATGCCATCGTCGGCTGCGGCGGAGACCGGATCCGCTGGATCGCCCTCACGCACTCCCACCACGACCATGCCGCCGCCGCCGCCACCCTGGCGGCGCGCACCGGCGCCGAGCTGCTGGCCTTCCCCGCGGTCGGCGAGGGCTTCGAGCTGGAGGCCACCGAGTTCCGCCTCCTGGCCATGCACACGCCCGGGCACAGCTCCGATCACCTCTGCTTCCTGCTGGAGGAGGAGCGCATGCTCTTCACCGGTGACACCCTGGTCGACGGGTCGACGGTGATGATCGCCCCGCCCGACGGGGATATGGCCGCTTACCTCGCATCGCTGGAACGACTGGCCAGCCGCCGGCTGCGGCTGCGCAGCATTGCCCCGGGCCACGGCGCCCTCGTCGACGACCCCGCGGCCCGGCTGGCCGCCTACCTGAGCCACCGCCTCGATCGGGAGGCGGAGATCCTGGCCGCGCTGGAGGGCGGGGCGGTCAGTGTGGACCAGCTCGTGGCCCGGATCTACGTCGACACCGATGCCGCCCTGCTCCCCGCTGCGGCCCAGACGGTGCATGCCCACCTGCTCAAGCTGGCGGCCGAGGGCCGGGCCACCGGCGACGACGGCGCTTGGCACGGCCGCGCCGCCTGACCCCTCCCCCTGGCCCCTTCCCCCTGCGAACTGGTGACGCTCAGCGGCGCCAGGACCCGCTGGGCGTCACCGGTATGGCGGGTGGTCAGGCCCTGACAGGCCCGAGGGCGGCCTCGACGGTGGCCAGCATGCGGGCGGTGCAACCGGCCATGTCGACGGGAGGCAGCAGCTCGTCGGCGATGCGGTCGGCGGCGGCGGCGAAGGCCGACCCGGCCGCGCTCCGCGGGGCGGCCACCGACAGCGGCGTGCCCGCGTCGTTGGCTGCGCTGACCTCGGGCTCGAGGGGGACCTGGGCGAGCAGGGCGACGCCGAGCTCGTCGGCCAGCGTCTGGCCGCCACCGGAGCCGAACAGGGCGTACACCTCGCCGTGATCGCAGGTGAAGGTGCTCATGTTCTCGATGACGCCCAGCACCTTGAGGTAGGACCGCCGCGCCATGTCGGCCACCCGGATCGCCACCTTCTGGGCGGCCAGGGCCGGCGTGGTGACCACGAGGATCTCGGCCTGGGGGAGGATGCGCCCGAGGGCCATCTGCACGTCGCCGGTGCCGGGGGGCATGTCGAGCAGGAGGTAGTCGAGGTTGCCCCAGGCCACCTTGACCAGGAACTCCTCCAACGCCTTGGCCAGCATGAGGCCCCGCCACATGATGGCCTTGTCCTCGTCGTCGACGACCAGGCCCATGCTCACGACCTTGAGCATCCCGTCGCCCACGGGGATCTCATGCGGGCGGATCAGCCCGCCGTCACCGGCCCCCAGGCGACCGGTGATCCCGAGCATGCGGGGGACGCTGAAGCCCCAGATGTCGGCGTCGAGCACGCCCACGGTGAAGCCCCGCGCGGCCAGGGCCGAGGCCAGGTTGACCGTGACGCTGCTCTTGCCCACGCCGCCCTTGCCGCTGGCCACCGCCACCACCCGGGCGGTGAGGGGCACCTCGGTGACCGGCGCCCGGTTGGCCGCCGACCTGCGGGCCCGCTGCATGACCGCGCTGCGCTGGGCCTGGTCCATCTCGCCGAAGTGGACCTTGACCCCGACGACGCCGGGCAGCCCGAACAGCTTGGACTTCACGTCGTCGCGGATCTGGACCCGGAGCGGGCACCCGGCGATGGTGAGGGCGACGGTGACTTCCACCCACCCGTCGTCGTTGACCACGACGTGGTTGACCATGCCCAGCTCGACGATGTCGGCGCCCAGTTCGGGGTCGATGACGGCCCGCAGCGTGGCCATCACGTCGTCCTCCGTGGGGAGCAGGGCAGGGGACTGAGGGGGCATGGCCTGGATTTTACCGGGGTTCGCCGGTAATATGCGAGCTCGTGGAGCAGACGGTTCGGCTGGACGTGCTGAAGGCCCTCGGTGACAACACCCGCTACGCCATCTACCTCGAGCTGGCCCGGGCCACCTCGCCCCGGTCCACCGCCGAGGTGGCCGAGTCGCTCGGGCTCCACGCCAACACCGTCCGCCCCCACCTCGAGCGCATGCGCGAGGTGGGCCTGCTGGCCGTGCACTCCGACACCCGGGGCTCGGTCGGCCGCCCCCAGCACCGCTATGCCCTGGCCGCCGACGCGCCGTCCCTCGGGCTGGAGCCGCCCGCCTTCCCGGTGCTGGCCCGCATGCTGGCCGAGCTGGCGGGAGCGGCCGGGATCGCCCCCGAGCGCACCGCCGAGGCCGGCGCCGAGCAGGGCCGGGCCCTGGCCGAGGCGTTCGTGGCCCGCCGGCCCCGGCCGTCCTGCCTCGACGCCGTCACGACCATGTTGGCCGAGCTCGGCTTCGACCCGGCCGTGGTCTCCGACGATCGGCTCACCACCGTCGCCTTCACCCACTGCCCCTACGCCGAGCTGGCCGCCGTCCACCCCGAGGTGGTCTGCAACCTGCACCGGGGCCTGGTCGCCGGGTTCGTGGAATCGATCGGCGGCGCAGGCGTTGAAGGATTCCGGACCCTCGCCGACCGCGACCCCTGCCAGGTGGAGCTGTCAGTCAGGTAGTGCCGCCGTTCCGATATCATGGACCCAGGAAACCTCTGTAGGAGGACACATTGATCACCCTCACCGATACCGCTTCTCTCAAGGTCAAGGAGTTGATCAAGGCCGAGGGTGACCAGGCCCTGGCCCTGCGCGTGGCTGTGCGGCCCGGTGGCTGCTCCGGCTACAGCTACGAGATGTACTTCGACAAGGACTTCACGCCGGAGGACACCCTGGCCGACGAGGACGGCGTGCGCGTCGTCGTCGACTCGGCCAGCGCCCCCCTGCTGAAGGGCGCGTCGCTGGACTACAAGGACGGCCTCCAGGGCGCCGGGTTCGCCATCAACAACCCGAACGCCACACGTAGCTGCGGCTGCGGCTCCAGCTTCAGCTAGACCCGAGCCCCTGAGCTCCCCCGTCGGGCCCTACACCCCGGTCGTCCGCGCCGGTGATTGGTTGGTCGTGTCGGGCCAGCTCGGCCTGCGTGACGGCGCCCTCGTCGACGGGGGCGTGCGCGCCGAGGTCGCCCAGGCCATGGCCAACATGACCGCGTTGCTGGAGAGCGAAGGCGCCCCGCTGTCCTCCGTGGTCAAGACCACCGTGTTCCTGCAGGACATCTCGGACTACGGGGCCATGAACGGGGCCTACGTTGAGGCCTTCGGCGACCACCGCCCGGCCCGGGCCGCGGTCGCCGTGGCCGGGCTGCCGTTGGGTGCCTCGGTCGAGATCGAGGCCTGGGCCTACTTCCCCGCCCAGGGGTAGGCTGGCCGCCATGGCGGCGGTGAGTGTGTTCGTCGACGAGGCCGTACGGGGGCGGCTCCCGATGGTGTGCGCCAGGACCGGACAGCCGGCGGACCTGATGGTGCGCACCACCCGGCCCGTGGGCGGTGGCCTGGGTGGCGTCGCCTGGCTCCTCGTGTTCCTGGGGCCGCCCGGATGGCTGGCGCTGATCGTCGTGTGGGTGCTGTCGCCCGGGCAGGAGCAGCTCACGGTCCGCCTCCCGCGGACGTCGGCCAGTTACGCGTCGGAACGCCAGCTACGGCGTTCTACGTGGATCGCCTTCCTGCTCGGCGCAGCTGCGCTCACGCTGGCGCTGGCCACAGCCCAGCTCACGCTGGCTGCGCAGGCACCGGCCGGCCAGCCGCGGTTGTGGCTGGCCCTCGGCGTGCTCCTCATCGCGGGTGCGCTCGTGTTGCACGGGCGGGAGTACTTCAACGGCGTCGGCGTCTCACTCGACGCCTCACGCCGTTGGGTGACCCTGACCGGCGTCCATCCCGACTTCGTCCGCGCCGTCGAACGGCACGAGACCGAGATCCGCCGGTCCTGAGCGCACCGGCGGCACCGATGAGTTCGCCGGGGCCAGACTGTCTGAGCGGTGACCGCGTCCGAACGCCCCCTCGAAGGAGATTCCCGTGCCCAAGCGTGACTCAGCCCCCTCCGGCGCCCCCTGTTGGGTCGACGTTTTCAGCTCCGATCTCGACAAGACCCAGGTCTTCTACGGCGAGCTGTTCGGCTGGACGGCGGAGACCGCGGGCGAGGAGTTCGGCGGCTACGTGAACTTCTCCAAGGACGGGACCCAGGTCGCCGGTTCCTCGAGGAACGACGGACAGGCGGGCATGCCCGACTTCTGGTCGGTGTACCTGGCCACGCCGGACGCCTCGGCCACGGTGGACGCGGCCGTCACCAAGGGCGGGCAGGTGTTCCTGCCCCCGATGCAGGTGGGGGACCTCGGCACCATGGCGATGCTGGGCGACACCGGCCAGGCCGCCGTCGGCTGCTGGCAGCCCGGGACGTTCAACGGCTTCGGCATGCTGGGGGAGCCGGGGACCCCCACGTGGTTCGAGCTGCACACCCGTGACTACGACGCCGCCGTCGAGTTCTACCGGGACGTGTTCGGCTGGGACACCCACGTCTCCAGCGACACCCCGGAGTTCCGCTACACCACGCTCGGCGAGGGCGACGGGCAGCTGGCCGGGATCATGGACGCCAGCGCCTTCCTGCCCGAAGGCGTGCCGCCGCACTGGGCGGTCTACTTCGGGACCGAGGACACCGACGCCACCCTCGCCCTGGTCGCCGGGCTCGGCGGCTCGGTGGTCCGGCCCGCCGAGGACACGCCGTACGGCCGGATCGCCATGGCGTCGGACGCCACCGGCGCAATCTTCAGGCTCGTCGCCGGGTCCTGACCCGCCCGCGGGAGGCCGGGGCGGCTACGGAGCCGCTCCGGCCTCGGCGCGGACGGCCACCTTCCGGACCGTGTCGCCGGCACGGATCGTCCCCGGTCGCAGCACCCGGGCGTTGATGCCGCGCAGGCGGAGCGACCGGCCGACGGGCGAGTTGACGAACCGGAGGGCGTCGGTGCCGAACCGGGCCGCGAACTTGGCGCAGCCGAGATGGGGGCGGTCGGTGACTTCGATGACCGCGGCGCCGATGGCGAGGGTGGTCCCCGGCCCCACGTTCGCCTCGGACAGGTCGAAGTCCAGGTAGAGCTGGTCGCCGGCGAGGGCCCAGCGGGCACCGGCCTCAGCCCCGGCCACGAGTGCGGCGGCGCGGGCGTTCATCATGGTGAGCTGCTTGGCCGGATCCGCGCTCCCGTCGGGCGTGAGCCGGCTCCCCCGGGTGCGCCAGTTGTCACCGACGAGACCGTCCCGGAGGTCGAGCACGGCGACGTCGACGACCTCCCGCTCGCCGAGGCCCGGGCGGCGGACGATGAGCCCCAGCCGGCCGTGATCCGTCGGCGCGTCACGGACGTGGGCCAGCCCCGCCTCCAGCTCGTCGAGGCCGCGGGTCATGCCGTCAAGTCTCGCCCGCCACCGTCGGGGAAGCGCGTGCATTTCCGTGGTCCGTGGGCCCGACCGGTCCTTCGGTGAGGAGGCCCTGGAAGCCTCCGTCGAGGTCGGTGGCCCGGCGGAGCCCGAGCCGCTGCAGGCTCGCGGCGGCCACGGTCGAGGCGTAGCCCTCGTCGCAGACGAGCACGATCTCCACGTCGGCATCCGAAGCTTCGGCGATGCGGTCCGGGGACGTGGGGTCGAGCCGCCATTCGAGCACGTTGCGGTCGATCACCAGGGCGCCGGGGATGTCACCGTCGCGGGCCCGGAGCTCGATGGGGCGGATGTCGACGATCAACGCGCCCCGGGCCCGCAGGCCCGGCAGATCGGCTGCGGTCGGACGTCGCGGCAGGCCGCGTCGGAGCTCGTCGAGCAGCACGGCGATCCGGGGCCGCGGGGGACGGGTCGGAGGCACCCCCGGAGCCTGTCATGGCTGCGGAAGGAAGCGGGTACGTGTTGAGGGGGAGGACCGTTCGCAGGTGCCGCACAGGACTCTCTCAGATTGGCGGCCCATACTGGGTGTGCACACGCGACGAGCAGCGAACGATTGGGGTAAGCGGTGGACGAAGGAACCGAAGGCGGGACCGTGTCGGCCCGGACCGACGTCCGCCGTCCCGGCGCCCCTGCCGGGGCCACGCCCGGCGTGGCCGGGTGGTACCCGGATCCGTTCTCCGACAAGCTCCGGCGCTGGTGGACCGGCCAGTCGTGGACGTTCTCCACCACCGACCCCACCCTCTCACCCGACGCGCCACCCCCGCCGCCACCCCGAGCCGCCACCCCTCTGCCGGCCTCGGTCGCGCCCCCGCCCGTCAAGCCCAAGGAGCCCTGGTCGGAGCGATTCGGCCGGATGATCAAGGGCCGGCGCATCGTCGTCGCCGTCGTCCTGGGCCTGATCGTCGGCCTCCTCGGCGCCCGGGCGCTGCACAACCCGGCCCGGCCGACGACCTCCGCGCTCGCCCCCGCCCCCACGCAGGGACGCACCGGCACCTCCACACCTGCGACCACGGCGCCGATCAACAACGACCCCTCCGCCACGGCCCTGTCGTCACTCATCGTGAAACCGGCCGACGTGACCGCACCGACGACCGTGGCCCTGCTGCCGGGCGGCGCCGGGCTGGGAGTGGCCACCCTCGACCTGTGCAACGGCACCTTCCCGAGCGACGGCCTCAGGACCGCCCGGCTGCAGGACGCGGCGTTCGACGCCCAGGACAGCGCCACTCTGAGCACCGAGGCCGTCCTGTACAGAGACTCGGCCGCTACCACCCAGGCGTTCTCCGAGCTCAAGTCAGTCGCCGCCGCCTGCCCGTCCACCCCGGTCCAGAGCCCGGACGGCCAGAGCGCGGTGATCACAAAGTTCAACCCGGCGCCGGACGGCAGCTGGCCCCAGACGGCGACGGTCAAACGCCTCGCCTACGACTTCACCACCACCGACGCGTCGGGGCAGGCCACCCACACGATCGCCGTGTACCTGCAGCGGGGCCGGGCCCTGATGGGCGTCTACTTCTTCCAGCCCGACGGTGACCAGGCCGCCATCGCCGGTCAGACGACCGTCCCGGGCATCGTGGGCGTCTTCTCCGGCCGCATGGCCGCCCTTCCCTCCTCGGTGGTCGGCTCCTAGTCGAACGGGTGCGGCAGGCCGGCCTCCCACGCCGTACCAGTCCTTCGCGGTGGAAGCGACGGCAGCCGGTGGGACTGGGCCCGAAGGACCGTGCCAGTTGGGCTGCGTGATCCTCACCGGGTGCAGGTGGGGTTGGACACTCGGCGATCGCTCAGCGATGGGTCTGCACCTCGACGCCGGGGAGGTCGGCGAAGGCAGTGTCGTCGGCGCTGACAACCGTGCGGGATGCGGCCCTCGCCGTCGCGGCAATGATCAAGTCGTGCGCCCCGCGGGGTCTTCCCTGGTGTCGGACATGAACGAGTAGCTCGGCGTGGCTTTCCGCGACGGCACGGTCGTAGTCGAGCACGGGGACGACCGCCAAGACGTCGTCGAGGAAGGCGAGGCGGGCAGCTCGGTTCTTTCCCGAGGACAGGAGCACGCCGACCCGCAGCTCCGCGGCGGTGATGGCGGCGACCGCCACCTCGTCGTCGTCGCCGAGGGCATCGTCGAGGTCGATCGCGGAGCGTTCTGCGTCGATCAGGAAGGTGGTGTCAAGGAGGAGCCTGGTCAGGGCCGCTCCTCTGTCTCGACCACGGACCGGATGGCGGCAATTTCCTTCGACCACTCGGAATCCGGTCGGTGGCGGCGCAGCAGAGCCTTGACGTCGGCGCCCTGGCCCTCATTCATCGGCTCCAAGCTGGCGATCGCCTTGCCTCGTCGCACAATGGTGAAGCGCTCACCACGGTGCTCCACGGCGTCAAGAAGGTCGGCGAAGCTCCGTGCCGCTTCGGTCGCCGTGATCTCCGACACGAAGATCAGATTATCAGATATCGACCCAAGGGGCGAGGGGCCTACTGTCCCGGCCGCCTGGCCGGGGTCCCCGGAGCCGCAGGGCTGGACGGTTGGACGGATGAGCGATCCGCCCCAGGACATGCGGCGGCGTCGAGGCCCCCGGGGTGTCCCTCCTGCACGTCGGCGAGGAGCTTCGTGCGGTGCTCCTCGAGCGGCGTCGCTCAACCAGCAGTTGACGAACAAGCAGAGGTAGCTCCGGACGCTGAGCGATGCTGGCCACGTCCACGCAGTCCGGTCGGCCAGCGATGAGTCGCGGCACATACCGACGTATGCCAGGAGATTAGGCGATCGGCCCGACGCTCGCTTCAGGCGGGACGCGAGAAGCGCGACGCGAACAGATCGGGACCGAAGATCTCGTAGTGGATGCGCTCGGCTGCCACTCCTCGCCCGAGCAGGCCGTCGACTGTGGCCGAGAGAAACGCCAGGGGGCCGCATACGTACGTCGTGGCGTCGTCGGCGAGGGGCAACGAGTAGACGTCCATCCTGCCCTGGCGGACCCCGGCCCGCCGGTCGGTCGCGGTGAGCTCTCCGTACCAGGTGAGCTCCTCGTAGTGGTTCAGCAATCGCGCCGCTTCTCGGACCTGGTCGCGCAGCGGGTGGGTGCCCGAGGCGTGATCGGCGTGGGCTGCAACCACAGGCCGGGCGGGTCGGCTTCGTCCCAGATGGTCGATGATCGCCGCCATCGGGGTGACTCCCACGCCGGCGCTGATCAGTAGCAGCGGGTCGTCTGACTCGTCGAGTGTCACGTCGCCGAAGGGGTAGCTGACCGACAGCACGTCACCCACTCGCAGCGCGTCGTGGAGATGACACGACACCATTCCGTCGGGAGCGCCAGCGTCCCCTCGTTCTCGGCTGACGGTGATCTGAAGGCTTGGTCGGCCCGGTCCCCGGCACAGCGTGTACTGGCGAGGTTGGTGATTCCCGGGGGAAAGCTCGACGTTGACCGTCACGTACTGTCCGGGCCGAAACTCGGGGATCGGGCCGCCGTCGGCCGGCACAAGCTCCAAGGCCACGACATCCTCGCCGGCAGGGGTGCGGCCGGCTACTTGCCACGGCCGCCACGGTCGGGCCATGTCGACTCCGCTCCACTTGTAGAGCTCGCCCTCAGCGGCAACCAGGGCCGTGGCGAAGGCCCAGTACACCTCGTCCCAGGCGGCGTGGACCTCGGCGGTGACCGCGTCGCCGAGAACGGAGTCGACCGCACCGAGCAGGTAGCGGCCGACGATCGCATACTGGTCGGGGCGGATGCCCAGCGACGCGTGCTTGTGCGCGATCCGTCGGGTCATCGGCTCGAACCCACTGGCGTCATCACCATCGACGAGGTGAGCAGCACACGCGACCACCGCCATGGCGAGCGCCTGGCGCTGGTCGCCGTTTGCCTGGTTGCCACGGTTGAACACGTTCAGGAGGCTCGGGTGGGCCGCGAACATCCTGTCGTAGAACACGGAGCTGATCTCCGTGCCACGCTCGACGACCGCCGGCAGCGTGGCACGGACGAGTAGCTCAGCCTGCGACGACAAGACCAACTCAACCTCCAAGATCCGGTTGGATTCGCCCAACCGACGACGACGCGGCGTGTCCGACGACGACCGGGGAGCGCAGGGTCGCATCCGAACCCTGTTGAGAGCCCCGGCGACGGCCGGCTCGGGCCAGCGCGAACGCCCCTGTTCCATCGACGGATCCACAGGCGTCGAAGGGTCTCGGCGGCATCGGATCCCAACTGCTCGATCCTCTGCAGCTCGTCAGGGTTCTCGTCGTAGCAGTCGCGCCCGTCACCAGATCATCGATCAATCCGCCAGCGGTAACGGTCCAGTCGCGGTGCCCCTCCACCAACGCAAGAGCTGCTGGGCGAACGATGGCGCCTCCAAGTCTCCTCGCTCGAACGATTCCAGGAGCAGGATGTAACTGCCGGACTCGGCGTCCATGACCGGGAAGCATTGCCGAATCGTGTCACCCCACGGCCGCGGGAGTGACCGGAATCGGAATCCGGCAGTGACGTCCCAGAGCGCGCGTCCCAG
>JALYYN010000038.1 GCA_030946525.1 Actinomycetota bacterium
GCACCTACGCCCTGTCCGCCGGGTACTACGACGCCTACTACGGCCAGGCCCAGCGGGCCCGGACGCTGATCATCCGGGACTTCGAGGCTGCCTACGCCTCCTACGACCTGCTGCTGTCCCCGACCACCCCCACCACCGCCTTCGCGCTGGGGGCCAAGACGGCCGACCCGCTGACCATGTACCTGTCCGACGTGTGCACCATCCCGTCCAACCTGGCCGGCCATCCCGCGGTGTCAGTGCCCTACGGCACGGGTGACGACGGGATGCCGGTGGGGGTGCAGCTGCTCGGCCCCGCGCTGGGCGAGGCCACCATCTTCCGGGCCGCCGCCGCCCTTGAGAGGAGCCTGGCGTGACCGCCGCTGCCGCGACCGTCGTCGGGACCGGTTGGGAGACCGTCATCGGGCTGGAGGTCCACACCGAGCTGGCCACCGCCACCAAGCTGTTCTGCGGCTGCCGCAACGCCTTCGGCGACGAGCCCAACACCAACGTCTGCCCGGTCTGCCTGGGCCTGCCCGGTTCGCTGCCGGTGCTCAACCGCCAGTCGGTGGAGCTGGCCATGCGGGTCGGCCTGGCCCTGCACTGCCGGGTCGAGCCGTCGATCTTCCACCGGAAGAACTACTTCTACCCGGACATGCCGAAGGACTTCCAGGTCAGCCAGTACGACCAGCCCATCAACGTGGGCGGCTGGCTCGAGCTGCCCGACGGGTTCCGGGTGGGCGTCACCCGGGCCCACATGGAGGAGGACACCGGCAAGTCGACCCACGTCGGCGGCGGCGGGGGCCGCATCCACGGCGCCGACCACTCCCTGGTCGACTACAACCGGGCCGGTGTTCCCCTGGTCGAGATCGTCAGCGAGCCCGACATCCGCTCGTCGGAGCAGGCCAGGGCATATGTGAACGAGCTGCGGGCCATCCTCGTCGCCATCGGGGCATCCGACGCCCGGATGGAGGAGGGGTCGCTCCGGATCGACGCCAACATCTCCATGCGCCGGACCGGCGTCGCCGGTTTCGGTACCCGGGCCGAGATCAAGAACCTTAACTCCGTGCGGTCGCTGGGCCGGGCGGTGGAGTACGAGACCCGCCGCCAGGTCGACCTGCTGGAGGCGGGGGAGACCGTCGTGCAGGAGACCCGCCACTGGAACGAGGACGAGGGTCGGACCTCCTCCATGCGCTCCAAGGAGGAGGCCTACGACTACCGGTACTTCCCGGAGCCGGATCTGGTGCCCCTCGCCCCGTCGGACGAGTGGCAGGCCGCGGTCCGGGCGGCCCTGCCGTCGCTTCCGGCGGAACGGCGTGCCGCGCTCGGCGCCGTCACCGGGGTGACCGCCGGTGACCCGTCGCTGGCGACGGGCGTCCAGCAGGGCCTCGACGACCTGGTGACGGCGGCGGTGGCCGCCGGGGCCGACGGGCGGCTGGCGCTCAACCGGGCGGCCAACGAGCTCCCCAACCGGGTTGCCCCCGACCCCGCCGCCTTCGCCGCCGTGCTCAAGATGGAGGCCGGCGGCGCCCTGACCGCCACCCAGGCCAAGGCGGTCCTGGCCGAGCTGGTGACGACCGGGGGGGATCCGGCCGAGATCGCCCGGGCCAAGGGCTTCGAGGCCCTCGGGGGCGACGTGGTGGCCGCCGCCGTCGACGCCGCCATCGCCGGCCATCCGGGCGAGTGGGGCCGCTACGCGGGCGGCGAGGCCAAGCTGGCCGGCTTCTTCGTCGGCAAGGTCATGGCCGCCACGCAGGGCAAGGCCGACGGCAAGGCGGTGACCGCCATCCTGCGCGACCGCCTGGCGTCTCCGCCCGCCGGATAGGTTCCCGGTCATGAGTGTCGTGAAGATCAACGCAATCACCGTGCCCGCCGAGCGGGCCGAGGTCATGTCGCAGCGGTTCGCGGCCCGGGCCGGCGATGTCGGCAAGTACGAGGGCTTCGAGGAGTTCCAGCTGCTGCGTCCCACCGACGATCGCACCACCTGGCTCGTCTACACCCGCTGGCAGGACGAGGCGTCCTTCGACGCCTGGCGCACCGCTCAGGGGCTGGGTCAGGGCGGCCCTCCGGCCGGCGGCGGCCAGGGCGGCCCCCCGGCCCACGGTAGTGGACAGGGCGGCCCGGTGGCGACGGGCAGCGAGCTGTGGTCCTACCTGGTCGAGCAGCGCGAACAGGCGTCCTGACCCGACCGGATCCTGTCGCAACAGAGGGTTGTCGCTTCGCAGGGTGGCATTAGGTTAGTCTTCGCCGTCCGTCCGAATAGGACCGCTCGCCGCAAGGCACGCGCAGGCGGGACAGAACTTCATTGCGCACGTCGAGCTAAGGAGATTCCCGATGACGAATCGGATGCAGCGGGTCCGTGTCGCACTACTTGCGGCCGCGACGGGGGGTGCAGTCCTCATGATGTACGTGGCGGGCCCCGCCCAGGCCGACGTCGACTCCGTCT
>JALYYN010000068.1 GCA_030946525.1 Actinomycetota bacterium
GTCTCGCTGACCAACGACGACTACCACCTGCCCGCCCCCGGCGCGACCTTCGCCGGCCGCGACGTCTTCGCCCCCGCTGCCGCCCACATCTGCGCCGGAGTCGACCTGGCCGAGCTGGGGGAGCCGATCGACCCGATCACCCTCCTCCCCGGCATCCTGCCCCTGTCGCGGCAGGAGGACGGGGCCGTCACCGGCGAGATCCTCTGGGTCGACCGGTTCGGCAACGCCCAGCTCAACGTGGATCCGGACGACCTGCTCCTGATGGAGGACCCTCTCGTCGTCCGCTTCGGCGAGCAGACCCGGACCGCGGTCAGGGTGCGGAGCTACTCCGAGCTGCGCACCGGCCAGATCGGCCTGGTCACCGACTCCTACGGGCTGATCTCGATCAGCCTCGACCGGCACTCGGCGGCCGACGAACTCCGCCTCCACGCCGGCGACGGCGTCACCATCACCGCCGCCGAGTGAGAGGCTTGTCGCCATGAGGCCCTCGTCTTCATGAGGCCCACGATTTCATGAGGCCCAGTATCGCCATCCTGCTGGCCCTGCTGCTGGGCGCCATCCTGGTGGCCTCCATCATCCAATTCCTGCTGCTCGGTCGCTGACCGACCGACCGGTGCGGCGCCCGGCTCAGGTGACGGTGAGGGTCTGGCGGATGCCGTCGCCGGTCTGGCCCGGCTTGCACGCCAGCTGGTAGGACCCGGCGGCCAAGGTGACCGAGAAGGTGGCCTTGGTCCCCGGGCCGATGTTCTCCTTCTCGGCTTTCACCTTGTCCCCGGGCGCGTACACGTAGACCTCGGTGGCCTGGTTGCCGGTGTTCTCGACCGTGAAGCTGTGCGTGCCGGCGGCCAGGGTCGTCTGGGCCACCCGGCAGTCGCTGGCGCCGGAGGTGACGGCGATGGCGCCGCCGGGGGCACTGGCCGAGGAACATGCGGTGAGCCCGAGAGCGAGGGCGAGCGCGGCGACCGCAGCTCCGGGAAGTCGTCTCATGGCGTGGGGACCCCTGTCGTGCGGGTGGGAGCGGTGTGCGCCGCGGTCGGCCCGGTGGGGCGGGCGGGGTCGACCGGCTCGGAGCGGGGCCCCGGCGACGGCGACGTGCCTTTGGAGGCGGACACCGGCCGCAGGAACAGGGTCATGGCCGGGATCAGGTAGGCCAGCCACACGCCGAGCTCCAGGCGGGTGGGGGCGGCGCTGATGCTGAACAGGCCCTTGAACAGCGCCCCCCACCAACTGGAGGGCGGGAGGACGCCGGTGGCGTCCAGGACGACATGGTTCAGTCCGGCGAAGGTGAGGACGCCGGCCTCCTGCAGGTCGTGGAAGCCGTAGGCCAGCACCCCGGCGGCGACCACGACCAGGCCGGCGCCCGTCCAACGGAAGAACGCGGCCAGGTTCAGCTTCACCGACCGCCGGTAGAGCATGTACCCGAGCACGACCGCGGTCAGCAGGCCGAGGACGGCGCCGGTCACCGGCGTGGCGCTCGACCCGGTGGCCTGTACCGCGGTCCAGATGAACAGAGCGGTCTCCAGGCCCTCCCGGCCCACGGCGATGAAGGCGGTGGCGGCCAGTGCGCCGGTGCCCATGGCCAGGGCGGCGTCGAGCTTGCCCTGCAGGTCGCCCTTGAAGTGGCGCGACGCCTTGCGCATCCAGAAGACCATCCACGTCACGAAGCACACGGCCAGGACCGACATGCACCCGCCGAACAGCTCCTGGGTCCGGAACGACATCGACCGCGAGCTGAAGGTGAGGATCGCCCCGGCGGCCAGGCTGACGGCCACCGCCCCCGACACGCCGAGCCAGATGGGCCCGAGCCGGTCGCGATGGCCACTACGGACGAGGTAGGCGACCAGGATGCTCACCACCAGGGCGGCTTCGAGGCCCTCCCGGAGGCCGATCAGGTAGTTGGCGAGCATAGGTTCCCCTTAGGACTCCTCTGAGGCTTGCCTAAGTCTCCTGCACCAGGCGACGCCGGCGCAACCCGGAGTCCGGATCGCGGAGGGGTCTCAGTACAACGACGCGCACAGGCGGTTGATCTCCCGCTCCAGGGATGCCAGCCCGTCCACCTTGCCGATGCACAGCGAGATGCCGGCGTCGGCCGCCTGGCGCTCCAGGTCGTCGTCGATATACGCGGTGTACAGGATCATGACCTGGCCCTCGCGCCGCTCCCTGATCCTGCGGGCCGTGGCCAGGCCGTCCATGACCGGCATCTTGTAGTCGACGACGACGATGTCGGGATCGGCCTCGTCGATGACGTCGAGCGCGGCCTGGCCGCTGGCCGCGTCGCCCACCACGGCGTAACCGTCGAGAGACAGCATCGACGTGAGCATGCGGCGCACGTGGTCGGTGTCGTCGACCACCATCACCCGGATCGTGCGGGACACCACACCGGAGCCTACCCGCTCGGTCCGGCTCATCCGGAGCCCCGTTCCCAGTCCCGCAGGACCTCGAAGGAGAGCGTCAACCACGCCGACGGGCCGGCGGGGACCGGGGTCGGCGTGGTCGGCACGGACGGGGCGCGTGCAGCCGTCGACGGAGGCGCGGCGGGCGGGCGGAGCGTCGTCGGCGGTGAGGTGGTGGCCGTGGGGGCGGTGGGAGCGGTTGCCCCGCGCACGATCAGGAAGTCCTCCACGATGTAGACCATCCCACCGGCCCAGGCCACGCCGATGCCGACTCTGGACACGATCGGGTTCACCATATTGGCGTAATGGCCGGCGCTGGCCACGAGGGCGGCCTGATCGGCGTCGATGCTCGGACCGACCACCACGTTCTCTGCCAACGCGGAGGAGCCGCTGCTGACGCCTCCGACCACAGGGTTGTGGGAGATCCGCCCGGCGGCGGCGACGGTGGCCGCCCAGGTCCGGGCGGTGGCCGAGATCGACTCGTCGAGCGACAGGGGTTGGGATCCCACCGAGGCGCGCACCTGATTGGTCAGATCCAGCACCCGCACCTCGTCGGCGGAGGCGGCCGATGCGGGCGGCGGCGCGACGAGGGCGAGCGAGGTGAGGGCGATCGGGCCGAGCACCGCCACGGCCAGCCGTCGTCGGAGGTTGCGCAGCCGCATCGCTCTGGCCCTCCGGTCGTCCGACATGCTGTTCGCCTTGCCTGCAGCATCGGCACGCGGAAAGGGAAGCTTGAGAGTTTCACCTCCTCGACCGTGCTGCTTGTGAACCGGCGCACGAACTCCGTACAATCGACGACAATGCAGGACCCGGAAGCGGAGGGACTCCCCCCGACGTCGCCCGGTCGGGAATCATCCTGGCCGGCGAACGGCACCCCGGGTCTGGTCCCGGCGGCAACGGAGGGGAACGGCGTGGTGATCGAGCCACTGCGGGTCGACGCCGAGGTGCTGCCGGTGGTGCCGCCCGCGACCCTCACCGCCTCCGGCCGCAGCCCGCGGCGCATCCCCGAGGCCACCGTCGCCCGCCTCCCGGTGTACCTGCGCAGCCTGGTCGACGTGGCCGACGCCCACACGGTCACGATCTCCTCCGAGCGGTTGGCCGAGATGGCCGGCGTCAACGCGGCCAAGGTGCGCAAGGACCTCTCCTACCTCGGGTCCTACGGCACCCGCGGGGTGGGCTACGACGTCGAGTTCCTCATGGTCCACATCAACCGGGTGCTCGGTCTCACCCAGGACTGGCCGGTCGTCATCGTCGGCGTCGGCAACCTGGGCCACGCCCTGGCCAACTACAAGGGGTTCTCGGCACGCGGCTTCCGCATCGCCGCCCTGGTCGACGCCGACAGCCGGCGGGTGGGCGAGGTGGTCGCCGACCTGACCGTCCGCCACATGGACGACCTTCCTGCCATCGCCCTCGAGGAGAAGATCGCCATCGGCATCGTGGCCACCCCGGCCGCATCCGCACAGGAGGTCGCCGACCTGCTGGTGGCCGCAGGTGTGACGTCGATCCTCAACTTCGCGCCAGCGCTGATCTCGGTCCCCCCGGACGTCTCGCTGCGCAAGGTCGACCTGTCCATCGAACTGCAGATCCTGTCCTTCTACCAGCAGCTGCGGGTAGTGGCGCCGCGGGTCGCTGGGGCCTGATGCAGTACCCCGTGAACCTCGTGCTCGACGGCCGCCCGTGCCTGGTCGTCGGCGGCGGGCAGGTGGCGGTCCGCAAGGTCGACGGCCTGCTGGCGTCGGGGGCCGTGGTCCGGGTGGTCGCCCCCCGGCTCGACCCGGCCCTGATCGACCGGGCGGGGGTGGTGTGCGAGGAGCGGCGGTGGGCGCCCGAGGACCTGGCCGGCGTGTGGTTGGTGATCGCGGCCACCGACGACCCCGACGTCAACCGGGCCGTCTTCCTGGCCGGCGAGCGGGCCGGCATCTGGGTGAACGGGGCCGACGATCCCGCCAACTGCTCCTTCACCCTGCCGTCGGTCGTCCGCCGCGGCGACCTCCAGGTGGCCGTGTCCACGGGCGGCCGCAGCCCGGCCCTCGCATCCTGGCTGCGCCGCCGGTTCGAGTCCGAGATCGGCCCCGAGTACCAGGTCCTGCTCGACCTGCTGGCCACGGCGCGGGAAGGTCTGCGGGCCGCCGGGCGTTCCACGGAGGGCCTCGACTGGCAGTCGGCCCTCGACTCCGACATGCTCGGTCTCATCCGAAACGGTGATCTTGTCCATGCTCGCGAACGCCTCCTGACGTGCCTGTCGTCGGCCCCGGACTGACGTGCCTGTCGTGGTAGGGGACTGATGCCTGTCGTGGTAGGGAACTGATGTCCGTCGTCGTCGTCGGGCTGAGCCACCGGACCGCCCCGGTCGAGCTGCTGGAGCGGATGGCGGTGTCGCCCGAGCGGCTGCCCAAGGCGCTCGCCGACCTGATGGCCCGCGACTTCGTGAGCGAGGCGGTCGTCCTGTCGACCTGTCACCGCATCGAGGTCTACGCGGTGGCCGAGCGCTTCCACGGCGCCATGGCTGACGTCCGCCACTTCTTCTCCGAGCTGTCGCATGTGTTCCCCGAGGACTTCTCCGACCACCTGTACGTCCACTACGACGACGCGGCGGCGTCGCACCTCTTCAGCGTGGTCGCCGGCCTGGACTCGGTGGTGCTGGGCGAGAGCCAGATCCTCCGCCAGGTACGCGACGCATGGGAGCGGGCCCGGGCCGAGGAGGCCGCCGGCTCGACGCTGTCCGAGCTGTTCCGCCGCGCCCTCGAGGTCGGCAAGCGGGCCCGTACCGAGACCGGCATCGGCCGGGGCATCGCCTCGCTGTCGCAGGCCGCGGTGGCCATGGCCGGCGAGCGCCTGGGCACCCTGGCCGGCCGCAACGTGGTCGTCCTGGGCGCGGGCGAGATGGGCGCCGGGCTGGTCGACGACGTCGCCGACGCCGATGTCCCCGGCAGTCGGGTGACCGTCGCCAACCGCACGTGGGCCCGCGCCGAGCGGCTGGCCGAGCGGGCCGGGGGCCGGGCGGTGAGCCTCGACGGGCTGCCCGCCGCCCTCCACGACGCCGACCTGCTCCTCACCAGCACCGGCTCGTCCTCGGCGGTGGTGACCGCCGCCGACCTCCGGCGGGTCTTCGAGACGCGCGTCGGGCGGCCCCTCCTCGTCATCGACCTGGGCATGCCCCGCGACGTCGAGCCCGAGGTCGGTGAGCTTCCCGACGTGAGCCTGCTGGGGCTGTCCGACGTGGAGACCTTCGTGGAGGCCAACCTCCAGGAGCGGCGCCGGGAGGTCGTGCCGGTGCGGGCCATCGTCGCCGAGGAGGTCGGGCGCTGGGTCGACGCGGTCACCGCCCGCCACGCCACTCCCACCGTCGCCGCGCTGCATCAGCGGGCGGAGGACGTCCGCGCCACCGAGCTCGACAAGTACCGCAACCGCCTGGCCGCCCTCGAGCCGCGCGAGCGTGACGCGGTCGAGGCCCTCACACGGGGCATCCTGGGCAAGCTGTTGCACGATCCCACCGTCCGGCTCAAGGACGCGGCGGGATCGGCCCGGGGCGACCGCCTGGCCGGCGCCCTCCGCGAACTGTTCGACCTGTAGGCGCGGGCTCTGAGCGAGCACCTGCGCGCCGCCACCCGGGGAAGCCGGCTGGCCCGGCTCCAGACCGACCTGGTCGCCGCGTTGCTCGGCGTCGAGGTCGAGCCGATCGTCGTCGACACCCAGGGCGACCGCCGCCTCGACGTCCCCATCTGGGAGCTGGGCGGCCGGGGCGTGTTCGTCAAGGAGGTGCAGGCCGCGGTGCTGGACGGCCGGGCCGACTTCGCCGTCCACTCGGCCAAGGATCTCACGTCGTCCACCGTCGACGGCCTGGTCCTCGCCGCGGTGCCGGAGCGCGCCGACGCCCGTGACGCGCTGGTCGGTTGCCGGCTCGACGCGCTCCGCCCGGGCGCCCGGGTCGGCACCGGATCGGTCCGCCGCCGGGCCCAGCTGGCCTGGTTGCGCCCGGACCTCACCTTCGCCGGCCTCCGGGGCAACATGGAGACCCGGCTGTCGAAGGCCGGCGACGTGGCCGCCATCGTCGTCGCCGCCGCCGCCCTGGAGCGCCTGGGCCGGACGTCGGAGGTTACCGAGGTGCTCCCCGCTCGGGTCCTGGTCCCCCAGGTCGGCCAGGGCGCGCTGGCCGTCGAGTGCCGGGCCGACGACGTGGAGACGCGGGAGGCGCTGGCCGCCATCGAGCACGCCCCGTCGCGCCGGGCCGTCGACGCCGAGCGGGCGTGGCTGGCCGAGGTCGGCGGCGGCTGCGACCTGCCCGTCGGCGCCCACGCCACGGTGGCCGCCGACGGCGCGTGCGTCCACCTCACGGCCATGATCGCCACGCTCGACGGCCGGATCCTGCTCCGTGACGCCGACCGGGGCGACGACCCCGTCCGATTGGGGCGCCGACTCGCCCGCCACCTGCTCGACGACGCCGGCGCATCCTCGCTGCTCGAGGACCTGCGATGACGCTCCTTCACCGGTTCGGCGGATCCGGGCCGTTCCGGCGCGCCCGATCCGCCACACCGTGACCGTCTACCTGGTGGGCGCCGGCCCGGGGGACCCCGGGCTTCTCACCCGCCGGGGCGCCGAACTGCTCGCCGCGGCCGACGTTGTCGTCCACGACCGGCTGTCGGAGATCTCCCTGCTCGACCTGGCCCCCCCGCACGCCGAGCGGATCGACGTGGGCAAGTCGCCCGGGTCACCGGTCGCCCAGGAGGACATCAACCGGCTGCTGGTCGACCGGGGACTTCGGGGCCAGGCGGTCGTCCGGCTGAAGGGGGGCGATCCGTTCGTCTTCGGCCGGGGCGGCGAGGAGGCCGAGGCCCTCGCCGAGGCGGGCGTGGTGTTCGAGGTCGTGCCGGGCGTGAGCGCGGCGGTGGCGGTTCCCGCCTACGCCGGCATCCCGGTGACACACCGGGGGCTGTCGACGTCGTTCACGGTGGTCACCGGCCACAGCCGCCATGCCGTCGACAACGACGTGGACTGGGACGCCCTGGCCCGGGCCGCCGACACCATCGTCGTGCTCATGGGCGTCGCCCACCGGGCCGAGATCGCCGCCCGGCTACGTGCCGGGGGCCTGTCGGCCGACACGCCGGTCGCCGCCGTCCGGTGGGGCACGCGTCCCGGTCAGTGCACGGTGCGGACCACGCTGGCCGGCCTGGCCGACATCCACCTCGAGCCGCCGGTCACGCTGGTCATCGGGCGCGTGGCCGGCCTCGACCTGCGGTGGTTCGAGGGCCGGCCCCTGTTCGGCCGGCGGGTGGTCGTCACCCGGGCCCGGGCCCAGGCGTCGGGCCTGGTCGAGCGACTGCGCGGCATGGGCGCCGAGACCGTCGAGCTGCCGACCATCGAGATCGCCGATCCGACCGACGGTGGGGCCGCCCTGATCGCCGCCGCCGCCCGCATGGCCGACTACGACTGGGTGGTCCTCACGTCGGTCAACGCCGTGGAGCGCCTCTTCGCCCACCTGCACGACGCCCGCGCCTTCGGCCCGGCACGGGTGGGCGCCATCGGCCCCGGCACCGCGGCCGCCCTCGCCGCCCGGGGCGTGGTGGCCGACCTGCAGTCGGCGGAGGCCGTCGGCGAGGCCCTGGTCGACGCATTCCCGTCCGGGCCCGGCGCCGTCCTGCTGCCCCAGGCCGCTGCGGCCCGAGCTGTGGTCGCTGACGGCCTCCGGGCCAGCGGTTGGCAGGTCGACGTGGTCGAGGCCTACCGGACGGTGGCCGCCCGCCCGCCCGCCGAGGCGCTCGCCGCCGCGGCCAAGGCCGACGCCATCGCCTTCACCTCGTCGTCGACGGTGACCTCCTGGCTCGACATGGCCGGTCCCGATGCCCTGCCGCCGGTCGTGGCCTGCATCGGCCCGGTCACCGCGGCGACCGCCGCCGAGCACGGCGTGCCGGTCACGGTGGTCGCCACCGAGCACACCGTCGCCGGCCTGGTCGACGCGCTGGTCTCGGCCCTCCGCCCTTGAGACCGCTCAGTCCTGAAAGCCCTCGGCAGGCTCTTCCATGACCCCGCCCGGAGCGAGGGCGACCTCGAGGGGGATGGACCCGACCGGGTCCTCGTTGAGGGTGACCACCCACTCGTAGCGGCCGGGATGGTCGAACCGGAGGCCCTCGAACGGGAGGGTGATGGGGACGTAGGACGGCGCGCCGGGCGACGTGCCGGGCGCGTGGCCGACGTTGATCAGCCCGCGCGCCTCGGGGCCGATCGCCTCGCCGTCGCGCATGAGGGACACCCGCAACTGGTGGTCGGTGAGCGCCTCGGCGTAGGACACCTCGATGACGAGCACCACGGTCAGGCCGGAGTGGGTGGCCGGGAAGTTGTGGGCGTAGATGCGGTCCCACTGGCCACCGAAGACGTACAGCTTGTTCTCGGCAACGCGAGCGGCGTCGGCCAGCATGGCGCTCTGGAGGTGCATGGCCCACACCGTAGGCCCCGGACCCAGAAGGGGCATCTAGCATCGCGACCGTGACCTACCCGGCCCGGCGCATGCGGCGCCTACGGCGGACGCCGGCCCTCCGCCGGCTGGTGGCGGAGACCCGCCTGTCCGTCGACGACCTGGTCGCGCCGCTGTTCCTGCGGGAGGGGACCGACGCGCCGCAGCCGGTGGGGTCGATGCCCGGCGTCGTCCAGCACACCCGGGAGTCGCTGCGGAAGGAGGTGCGAGCCCTGGCCGACCTGGGCGTGCCCGCCGTCATCCTGTTCGGGGTCCCCGCCACCAAGGACGCCGACGGGTCGGGCGCGTGGGACCCGGCCGGGATCGCCCAGGTCGGCCTGGCCGCCATCCGGGACGAGGTGGGCGACGACCTCGTCGTCATGGCCGACCTCTGCCTCGACGAGTACACCGAGCACGGCCACTGCGGCGTGCTGGCCGCCGACGGCAGCGTCGACAACGACGCCACCCTCGCGCTCTACGCCAGGGTGGCCCTGGCCCAGGCCGACGCCGGTGCCGATGTGGTGGCCCCTTCCGGGATGATGGACGGCCAGGTCGCCGCCATCCGGGCCGCCCTCGACGGCGCCGGCCACCAGTCGACCGCCATCCTGGCGTACGCGGCCAAGTTCGCCTCGCCGTTGTACGGCCCCTTCCGGCACGCGGTCGACGTGCGCATCGCCGGCGGCGGCGACCGGAAGCAGTACCAGGAGGACTACCGCAACCCGCGGGAGGCGCTGGCCGAGGTCGCTCTCGACGTGGCCGAGGGCGCCGACATGGTCATGGTCAAGCCCGCCCTTCCCTACCTCGACCTGATCGCCGCCGTCCGGGCCCGGTTCGACGTGCCGGTCGCCGCCTACCAGGTGTCAGGGGAGTACGCCATGGTCAAGGCCGCCGCCGAGCGGGGCTGGGTCGACGGTGCGGCCGTCGCCCTCGAGCAGCTCACGGCCATCAAGCGGGCCGGTGCCGACGTCATCCTCACCTACCTGGCCCGGGAGCTGGCGGAGGCGCTATGACCGGCCCGGGCACGAGGTCCCGGAGACGCTAGTGGGCCGGAACCAGGAGCTGTTCGACCGGGCCCGGGGGGTCATCCCCGGGGGCGTGGACTCGCCGGTGCGCTCGTTCCGCTCGGTCGGCGGGACGCCCTACTTCGTGGCCCGAGCCGAGGGGGCCTACGTCTGGGACGCCGAGGGCCGGCGTTACACCGACTACGTGCAGTCCTGGGGGGCGTCGATCTTGGGCCATGCCCATCCCAAGGTGGTCGAAGCCGTACAGCGGGCGGCGGCCGACGGCACGTCGTACGGGGCGCCCACCGAGCGGGAGGTCCTGCTCGCCGAGGCCATCCGGGCGCGGGTCCCGTCCTGCGAGCGGGTGCGGCTGGTCTCCAGCGGCACCGAGGCCACCATGACCGCGGTACGCGTGGCGCGGGGCTTCACCGGCCGGGACCGCATCGTCATCTTCGACGGCTGCTACCACGGGCACTCCGACATGCTCCTGGCCGGCGGGGGGAGCGGCCTGGCAACTCTGGGCGTCCCTGGATCGGCCGGTGTCCCCGCCTCGGCGGTGGCCGACACCCTGGTCGTCCCCTACAACGTGGTGCCCGACATCGGCGACGACGTGGCTGCGGTCATGGTCGAGCCGGTGGCCGCCAACATGGGCCTGGTCCCGCCGGCGCCCGGCTTCCTGGAGGGACTGCGCTCCGCCTGCGACGCGGCCGGTGCCCTCCTCGTCTTCGACGAGGTCATCACCGGCTTCCGCGTGGGGATGGGGGGCGCCCAGGGCCGGTTCGGTGTCACCCCCGACCTGACCTGTATGGGCAAGGTCATCGGCGGCGGACTGCCCCTCGCCGCATTCGGCGGGCGGGCCCACGTGATGGCCTGCCTGGCCCCCGAGGGCCCCGTCTACCAGGCCGGCACCCTGTCCGGGAACCCCCTGGCCACCGCCGCCGGCCTCGCCGTCCTCGAACTGCTGGACGAGGGGGCCTACACCCAGCTGTCCGGGCGGGCCGCCGGGCTGGCCGCCGGCCTGACCCAGGTCATCGTCGAAGCCGGCCTGCCCGTGTCGGTGCCCGTCGTCGGCCCCCTCCTCGGCCTGTTCTTCACCGCCACCCCGCCCACCGACTTCGCGTCGTCCAAGGCCTCCGATTCGCAGGCCTACGCCCGGTTCTTCCACGAGATGCTCGACCGGGGCGTGGCCCTACCGCCCAGCCCGTTCGAGGCCCTCTTCCCGAGCCTGGCCCACGACAAGCAGGAGCTGGAGCGCACCGTCGACCTGGCGGCAGC
>JALYYN010000074.1 GCA_030946525.1 Actinomycetota bacterium
CCGGGAGGACCGCAGGCCCCGGCAGTAGGCGTAGAGGAGCAGGGCGAGCATCATCTCGGGGTCGTACGCGGCCCGCCCCGCCCCGTCGTTGGGGTGGCGGGCGTGGAACGCCCGCAGGTCCACCATCGACACGACGTCGAGGACGAACCACACGAGGTGCTCCTCGGGCAGCCAGTCGGCGATGCTCGGGGGGAGGAGGAACAGTTGGTCCCTCAGCGGTACCTTGTAGTTGTACGCCACGATGCATTGTAGTCCGATACACCATCAGAGTCGGGCTCATATGCCATCGAAATGAAAGCGGTATTTCACACGGTGCTCGCCAGTGCCAGCCTCCGGGGTGGCCCCTACGGCTATTTCGCTACAGCCTGTAAGAGGCCGGGACAACATCCCATCGGCCAGGATGCGGGTGGCTCAGTCGTCCCAGTCCGCTGCGGTCATACCGTCGGCGTGACCGGCCGGCCACTGGACCAGCTCGACCCTGTTGCCGTCGGGGTCGATGACCCATGTCGTTTGAAAGTCGCCTGAGCCGTCCGGGGACGACGGAGGGTCTGCGTCGATACCCTTCGTTGCCACCTCGCTGATGGTGGCGTCCATGGATTCGACCTGGACGACCAGGTGGCTGAGTCCCGGGCCGACGTCGACGCCGTCATTGGAGAGATCGTGGACGAACTCGATGGTGACGAACTTGTCGCCGGGAAGTTTGAGCATGGTCAGGTGGCCCATCGGGGTCTCGGGGACGCGGCCGACGACCTCATCTCCCATGGCGGTGTAGAACGCGAGAGGTACTTGGTCGAGATCGGCCACTGCAGGCCCACGTGCAGGGTTCTCATCTGTTTCCCCCGGTCGGCTGGTACCGCTGGATGCAGGTTCCACCCGGGAAGGTCCGGGATTCGACCAGGTTCAACCGGAGTGGCTCGCGAAGAGCGCTGAACAGGCCGGTTCCGTGACCGATCGCCACCGGGTGGATCACCAGTCGGTACTCGTCGATCAGGCCGTCCCGGATCAAGGCGTCGACGAACATGGCGCCACCGTGGGCCAGGATCACACCGCCGGATTCGCGCTTGAGCCCGTCGATGTCCTCGGCCAGGTTGCCGCTGGCAATTCGGCTCTCCGGCCAGTCAGCGCTGGTCATCGTCTTCGAGAAGACCACCTTGGGGATCTCGTTCATCACGTCGGCGTACACGCCGGTGGTCGTGGGCCACACCGACGCCATGGCCTCGTAGGTGGACGCGGTCAAGTAGGACAACCTTCGGCAGTCGGAGACTCGCTGATCATGACGCCCGTGGGGGCGTCGGTAGATGCACACTGCACTTATTGCGGGCCCAGGGCACATCTACCAGGATGCCCATCTTCGGGGACCCAGTCACCGAGCACGAGAAGCCGGGCCGTCAGAGTCGAGGGAGAAATGAACGTGCGAGTGAACGTTGCCGGTGCGGCGATGCTTCTTGGCATCCTGCTCCCGGCGTCAGCGAGCGCAGCCCAGGCGAAGGACATTCCCACGGTGACCGACGCCGTACAGGTGACGCCAGATCCATCGATCCTGCGCGCCCATGTCGAGCCACAGATCGCTCGCAGTCCCAAGACCGGGGCACTCGTGGCGGTAGAGGCCGACGTCCGGGGGTCGCGCGACTGCGTCGTGCATGTCTCCTTCGACGACGGACGGAGCTGGACGGAGGGCGGCAAGCCATTGGTGGCGCCGTTATCCGACTGCACGTCCCATGCCGACTATGGGCCCTACTACACGCTGGCCTTCGACGGCAACGGCACCCTCGACATGGCCATCGAGGCGAGCGATAGGGCCGATTTCGACAAGATTCGTAACGATGCGCCGCGGAGTATGTTCTTTGCCCGGTCCGCCGATGATGGGCGCAGCTTTACCACTGTCACTGTGTTCCAAGCACCGGCTGGGGATCCGAACAAGGCCAACAACAAGGGCGCCACCCTAGCCATCGATCCCAACGACCCGAACCGGATCTATATGGGTTGGCGCCAGGGCGCTTTCGGCGCGACGGCTACCGAGAAGCTGAAGACGATGATTTCCAGCTCAGCCGACGCCGGGAAGACCTGGGGTGCACCCGTGGACGTCAGTGACCAACGCGGCGGTGACTATCCAAGGATCGCCGTCACTAGTGACGGCGTCGTCCATGTTTCCTACTGGACCCGCGTGTGGCCCGCCACCCCGACCGGTCAGCCCGCCCCTGTTCTCCCCATTTACCATGTCAGCTCCACCGACCACGGCAGGACCTTCTCGCCCCTGGTCCTGATCGACCCCGGCAACCAGAGAGCCGAGTTCCCGCCGGTGTTGGCCGCTGATCCCAAGTCGGGTGCCCTCTACGTGGCTTGGTCCGGAAATGCCGATCCCATGAACAGAGCACCTGCTTTCAACGGCGATCTCGAGATCTTCTTCCGCCGCTCCACTGACGGAGGCAAGACGTGGAGCGAGCGCAAGGTTCTCAACGACGACACGCCCGGCAAGGCGAACCAGTTCACTCCCGGCTTGGCCGTTGCCCCCAACGGTCGCATTGATGTCGCTTGGTACGACGGCCGATTAAGCCCCCTCCCGGTCACCAGCAACACCGAGATGGGGTTCAACGACGTCTACGCCACCTCGTCGTCAGACGGAGGCCAATCGTTCACGGAAAACGTCCGCGTCAGTGACCGCAGCGCGGACCGCTCGATCGGGGTGTGGTCGAACAACGTCGACCAGCGGATCAACGTGGGCCTCTCCTCGTCGAACGACGCCATGTACGTTGCCTGGCAGGACAGCCGAAACGCCAATCGTGACTTTCAACCCGAAGACGTCTACTCAGCGTCGGTGAAGTTCAACAATGCCTATGTCGCGCCGATCTCTCACTCCCGCTCCGCTCCCCGATGGCTCACCTTCGGAGCCGGGCTCGCCCTCGGGCTGGGAGTGGCCATCGCGCTCGCGGCCGGTCTCGCCCGCAAGGCCCGCAGGGAAGGCCCTGCTCGACAATAATCGCACGATAGGTCCCTCGAACGAGGAACCCCTCGGTGCCGACCGTTGGGGTGGCACCGACGCCCCGAAGGACGGCGAGGGCAAACCTCATGAGGTTCCGCGAGCTGGAGACCGCCCTGCTTCCGATGCCTCCAAAGGTCGCCGACATGGTGCGGGGACGAACTGTCCCAGTACGCCGGGATAGGTGGGACACTCTGCGACCGGGATCTGGCGTTCTCGGGCCATGGTGACTGGGCGGCGACCGGATCCATACCGGACCGGATCGCAGACCGCACGACTTCGGCACCATTGGAGCGCTCGGTATCGCTCGCATCGCGGCTGCGGCGCTGCCCGGACCGAACTCGTATGCAGCGACGAGCCGCTCACTCCCGGCCGGCGGCCGTGCCAATCGTCACGGCCCCGAGCTAATCGAAGGCTCGACTGCTCGGTATCCGTGTCTCGAACGTGGTTGTCGTCCAATTGATCATCGAATAACAGATTCAAGGCTATCTACTGCAACGAGACATCCCCCCGTGTTGACAAGGCGCGCGTAAGGAGCCAACATTAGACAATTCCCCAATCTAAGGAGCCTGTGTGGCTGAAAGAGTAACGGTAGAGTTGGTAGACGACCTTGACGGCTCCGTCGCCGACGAGACTGTCCACTTCACATGGGAAGGCAAGCCCCTCGTCATAGACCTGAACAAGAAGAACGCTGACAAGCTTCGCAAGGCCATCGAGCCCTTCGTTGCCGCAGCGAGGCCAGGTGGGACCGCACAAGCTCCAGCCGCCCGTCGCCGGCCCGCAGGCGGTCCAGCTTCAGGCAAGCGCCAGCACGACGCTGGAGCGGCCACCAGCGTGGTCAGGGCGTGGGCGAGGGAGAACAGCATCGAGGTTCCCGACCGAGGCCGACTCAAGCCTGAGGTGCTCCAGGCGTGGGAGGCTGCCGGTAAGCCCGGGGCGTAACGGAGCAGGCCTCTGCCTGCTTACGTGAGGGCGATGCCACGTCGCCGCCGGAGGGCCCAGCGCTCGCCCCCGTCGTTTCCGG
>JALYYN010000075.1 GCA_030946525.1 Actinomycetota bacterium
ACTCCTCGGCGAAGCGCCCGTCCTGGATCTCGTCCAGGATGCGGCGCATCTCGGCCCGGGTCTCGGAGGTGATGATCCTCGGCCCCCGGGTCAGGTCGCCGTACTCGGCGGTGTCGGAGATGGAGAACCGCATGCCGGAGATCCCGTTCTCGTACATGAGGTCGACGATGAGCTTGAGCTCGTGGAGGCACTCGAAGTACGCCGACTCCGGCTGGTACCCGGCGTCGACGAGCGTCTCGTAGCCGGCCATGACCAGCTCGGTGATGCCGCCGCAGAGCACGACCTGCTCGCCGAAGAGGTCGGTCTCGGTCTCCTCCTCGAAGGTGGTCTCCAGCACCCCGGCCCGGGTGGCGCCGATGGCGTGGGCGTAGGACAGGGCCAGGGCGCGGGCCTTGCCGGAGGCGTCCTGGGAAACGGCGATCAGGGCCGGCACGCCCCCGCCCGACTCGTAGGTCCGCCGCACCAGGTGGCCGGGGCCCTTGGGTGCGACCATGCCGACGTCGATGCCGGTCGGGGGCTTGATCTGGGCGAAGCGGATGTTGAAGCCGTGGGCGAAGAGCAGGGCGTCGCCGTCGGACAGGTTGGGCTCGATGTCGGCCTCGTAGACCGACTTCTGCTCGGTGTCGGGCAGCAGGATCATGATCACGTCAGCCTCGGAGGTGGCCTCGGCCACGGTCGTCACCCGCAGGCCGGCCGCCTCGGCCTTGGCCCGCGACGACGACCCCGCCCGTAGGCCGACCCGGACGTCGATGCCCGAGTCCTTCAGGTTCAGGGCGTGGGCGTGGCCCTGGGAGCCGTAGCCGATGACGGCCACCCGCCGGCTGGCGAGGAGCGCAGGGTCGGCGTCCTTCTCGTAGGAGATGTTGGCCATGGTTTCTAACCCACCTTTCCTGCTGCAGTTCGGAGATACGGAGCGCGCAGCCGGGAGGCTTGGCGCTCGAGCTTGGGCAGCGCCACCCGACCGGTGCGCTGCAGGGCGACGATGCCGTAGGTCCGCATGAGGTCCTCGAAGTCGTCGAGCTTGGACGGCGGACCGGCCAGCTCGACGGTGACTTCGTCGTGGCCGACGTCGACGATCCGGCCCTGGAACACGTCCACCAGCTCGATGACCTGGCCGCGGGTGCCGGGCTCGGCCTTGACGGTGAGGATCATCAGCTCCCGCTCCACCGCATCGGCGGGGTCGAGCTCGCTGATCTTGACCACGTTGATGAGCTTGAACAGCTGCTTGGTGATCTGCTCAAGGGAGGTCGACTCCACGTCGACCACGACGGTGATGCGGCTGAACCGTTCGTCGTCTGTCGGGGCCACGGCCAGGGAGTAGATGTTGTAGCCCCGGCGGGCGAACAGGCTGGAGACGCGGGCCAGCACGCCGGCCTTGTTCTCGACCAGGACGGACAGGATGTGGTGACGTGGGGCGGGACTAGCCAACGGGAAGGCTCCAATCGCCGACGGCGGCGAATGGCGCCGGAGGCGCCCCCGTCAGCTGCCGGCCAGCAAGGCACAGGGCGAAGGCGTCCGGGCTCCGCCCGGGCGCTGGAGCTCGACCAACTCGCCGAGCAACCTCTGGTTGCGAAGGCGAAATCAATGTCCGCCCTCCCCCATCTCCGGGCCCAGGATGACGTTGTCGTTCGACGTTCCCGCCGCGACCATCGGGTAGACCTTCTCCCGCCAGTCGACCCGGAAGTCGATCACCACGGGCCGGTCGTCGATGGAGTTGGCCTTGTCGATGGCGGCGACCACGTCGTCGGGGTGCTCGACCCGCATGCCGACGCAGCCCATGGCCTCGGCCCACATCTTGTAGTCCGGCAGGTCGGGCGACAGGTAGACCTCGCTGTAGCGCTCCTCGTAGAAAAGCTCCTGCCACTGGCGGACCATGCCCAGGTAGGCGTTGTTGAGGATGGCGACCTTCACCGGGATGCGCTCGGCGGCCGCGGTGACCAGCTCCTGCGCGGTCATCTGGAAGCAGCCGTCGCCGTCGATGGCCCACACGGTACGCCCGGGCATGCCCACCTTGGCCCCGATGGCCGCAGGGACGGCGAAGCCCATGGTGCCGAGGCCGCCCGAGTTGACCCAGGTGTAGGGATGGTTGAACCGCCAGAACTGGCTGGTCCACATCTGGTGCTGGCCGACCCCGGAGACCACGATCGTGTCCTCGGGTGAGTTGTCCCGGAGGGCCTCGATGCAGAACTGCGGCTTGAGGGCGTCGCCCTCGTTCCAGCCCTGGTCGTAGTGCAGGGGGAACTGGGCCTGCCAGGCCTTGAGCTGGGCGTCCCACGGGCTGCGGTCGGGCTGGGGGCCCAATTCCCGGATCTCGCGGATCAGCTCCTCGATGACCGCCTTGCAGTCCCCCACGATCGGCACGTCGGGGCGGCGGACCTTGCCCAGCTCGGCGGGGTCGACGTCGACGTGGATGATCTTGGCGTCGGGGGCGAAGGCGCCCACCTTGCCGGTGACCCGGTCGTCGAAGCGGGAGCCCAGGGCGATGAGCAGGTCGGACTGCTGCATCGACGTAATAGCGGTGTAGTTGCCGTGCATCCCGGGCATGCCCAGGCACAGCGGGTGGGAGTCGGGGAAGGCGCCCCGGGCCATGAGGGTGGTGACCACGGAGATCCCGGTCAGCTCGGCCAGCTCCCTCAGGGCCTCGGCGGCGCGGGCCTTGAGGATGCCGCCACCGGCGTAGATGACCGGTCGCTTCGACTCGGCGATGAGCTTGGCCGCCTCCCGGATCATGCGGGGATGGCCCTTGACGGTCGGCTTGTAGCCGGGGAGGTCGATCGAGTCGGGCCAGTACCAGTCCATGGCCGAGTTGGGATGGTTGGGGTCGACGATGTCCTTGGGGATGTCGACCAGGACCGGTCCGGGGCGACCGGTGGTGGCGATGTGGAAGGCCTCGTGGATGACCCGGGGGATATCCTGGGCCGAGGTGACCAGTTCGTTGTGCTTGGTGATCGACCGGGTGACCCCGATGATGTCGCACTCCTGGAAGGCGTCCGTGCCGATGGCCCCGCTGGGCACCTGGCCGGTGATGACGACCATCGGGATGGAGTCCATCATGGCGTCGGCGAGAGGCGTCACGATGTTGGTGGCGCCCGGTCCACTCGTCACCATGGCCACGCCGGGACGGCCGGTAACGTGGGCGAAGCCTTCGGCCATGTGCCCGGCGCCCTGTTCGTGGCGCACGAGGATGTGGCGGATCGGGCTGTCGATGATGGGGTCGTAGACGGGCAGGATCGCCCCGCCCGGGAGGCCGAATATGACCTCCACGCCTTCCATCTCCAGGCTCTTGATGAGGGCTTGGCCCCCGTTCAGCTTCATGGCTGGGCTCTCCTGATCAGCAGGGTCGGTGCTACGGGTGAAATCGTCCGGGAAATGAAAACGACCTCCCGGTGGGGAGGTCGTGAGCGCACGCGTCTGGTGAGGCGTGCGCTAGGTGATGAGTACGAGGACGCGGCGGCGGCTCATGACGATCCAGTCTGACACGCGGTGGCCCCCGGCGGCAACACCGGCGCTCACGGCTCGGATCACGGCCCGCCTCACGGCTCGGTGATGGCGCCTCGATCGGCGCCGGTGACCAGGCGGGCGTACTTGGCCAGCACGCCGGTGGTGTAGCGGGGCTCGGGGTGCTTCATGTCCGCCCGGCGGGCGGCCAGGGTGTCCACGTCGACCATGAGGTCGATGGTGCGGGCCGCGGCGTCGATCACGATCCGGTCGCCGTCGGCCACCAGGGCGATGGGCCCGCCGTCGACTGCCTCGGGGGCGACGTGGCCGACACAGAACCCGTGGGTGCCCCCTGAGAACCGCCCGTCGGTGACCAGGGCGACGTCAGCGCCGCGGCCCACGCCCTTCAGCGCACCGGTGACGGCCAGCATCTCCCGCATCCCGGGGCCGCCCTTCGGCCCCTCGTAGCGGATCACGACCACGTCACCGGGGCGGATGCGCTCGGCGAGGATGTCCTCCATGGCCGCCGCCTCGCCGTCGAAGACGCGGGCCGAGCCCTCGAAGCGGAGTCTGTCCGCGTCGATGCCGGCCACTTTGACCACCGCGCCGTTCGGCGCCAGCGATCCCCGGAGCACGGCCAGGCCCCCCTCGGCGTGGATGGGGTCGGACAGTGCGTGCACCACGCTGCCGTCGGGGGGCGGCGGGTCCAGGGCGGCCAGGTTCTCGGCCATGGTCCGCCCGGTCACCGTCAGGCAGTCGCCGTCGAGCAGGCCGGCCTCGAGCAGCATGCGCATGACCACGGGGACGCCGCCCAGGGCGTCCAGGTCGGCCATGTGGAAGCGCCCCGCAGGGCGCATGTCGGCCACGTGGGCCACCCGGCGGCCGATGCGGTTGAAGTCCTCCAGCTCCAGCTCGACCCGGGCCTCGTTGGCGATGGCCAGGAGGTGCAGGACGAGGTTGGTCGAGCCCCCGAGGGCGTTGCCCACGGCGATGGCGTTTTCGAAGGCGGCCTTGGTGAGGATTTGGCGGGGACGGATGCCCGCTTCGACCAGGCCGACCACGGTCCGGCCGCTCTCGTAGGCGAAGTCGTCGCGCCGGCGGTCGACGGCGGGGGCAGAGGCCGAGCCGGGCAGGCACATGCCCAGTGCCTCGGCGGCCGCGGCCATGGTGTTCGCCGTGAACATGCCCGCGCACGCCCCGATGGTGGGGCAGGCGTTGCGCTCGATGAGGGACAGCTCCTCGTCGCTCAGCCCGCCGGCGGCGTGGGACCCGACCGCCTCGAACACGCTCACGATGTCGAGCGCCTCGCCCTTGGATCCCCGGCCCGGGAGGATCGACCCGCCGTAGAGGAAGACACTGGGCACGTTGAGCCGGGCCGCGGCCATGAGCATCCCGGGCAGGGACTTGTCGCAACCGGCGAAGGTGACGAGGGCGTCGAACCGCTCGGCGTGGACCATCACCTCGACCGAGTCGGCGATCACCTCCCGGCTGACAAGGGAAGCCCGCATGCCTTCGTGGCCCATGGAGATGCCGTCGGACACCGCGATGGTGACGAACTCGAGCGGGAACCCGCCGGCGGCCCGCACGCCCTCCTTGGCCCGCTGGGCCAGCCGGGCCAGCGGCATGTTGCAGGGGGTGACCTCGTTCCAGGAGCTGGCCACGCCCACCTGGGGCTTGGTCCAGTCGGCGTCGGTCATGCCGACCGCCCGCAGCATGGCCCGCGCCGGAGCCCGCTCGTCGCCTTCCGTCACCTCACGACTGCGCAGCTTCTCCTTGGGTCGCGGTTCCCTGGGGCTGTCCATGGGTTCGATGGTGACACACTGGACCGCTTGGACGTTCGCCAAAAAGTGGCGGGGGACCTCGAGGCGGCCCGCCGGCGGTCCCTCGAGCTGCTGGACCCCCTGGACGACGACGGCCTCCGCCGCCAGCACTCGCCGCTCATGTCACCGCTCGTCTGGGACCTGGCCCACATCGGCAACTTCGAGGAGCTGTGGCTTCTGCGGGAGGCGGCCGGTGCCCCCGCCGTCGACGCGTCCTTGGACGACATGTACGACGCCTTCCGCCATCCCCGTCCCAACCGGCCCGCCCTTCCCCTGCTCGGCCCGGCCGAGGCCCGCCGCTACATCGCCGACGTGCGGGGTCGGGTGATGGACTCCCTCGACACGGTCGACCTGGAGGCCCGGCCGCTGCTCACCGGCGGGTTCGTGTACGGGATGGTCGTCCAGCACGAGCATCAGCACGACGAGACCATGCTGGCCACGCTGCAGCTCATGGGCGCCCCCGGCTACCGCCCCTTGGCCGCGCCTGCGGCGGCCGGGCCCGGCGAGGTGCTGCCCGCCGACGTCCTGATCCCCGCCGGCACCTTCGTCATGGGCACCGACGACGAGCCCTGGGCCTACGACAACGAGCGGCCTGGCCATGTCGTCGACCTTCCTGCCTTCCGGATCGACACCGTGCCGGTGACCAATCGCGCCTATCTGGGTTTCGTGGAGGACGGCGGCTACGACGAGCCGCGATGGTGGGGCGATGCAGGCTGGGCGTGGCGGCTCGAGGACGACCTGCGTCACCCCGGGTTCTGGCGGCCGGAGGGCGGCGGGCACTGGTCTCGGAACCGGTTCGGCTGGCGGGAGAATCTGCCCCTCGACGAGCCCGTCCAGCACGTCTGTTGGCACGAGGCCGATGCCTTCGCCCGCTGGGCCGGCCGCCGCCTACCGACGGAAGCCGAGTGGGAGAAGGCGGCGTCGTGGTCGCCGGCCGGAGTCGGACGTCGGTGGCCCTGGGGCGACGCCGAACCGGACGACACACGGGCCAACCTCGGCGGCCGTTCCTTCCGGCCAGCGCCGGCCGGCGCCTACCCTGCGGGCGCCAGCGCCTACGGGTGCCGCCAGATGATCGGCGACGTGTGGGAATGGACGTCCTCGGACTTCGGGCCCTATCCCGGCTTCGCCGGCTTCCCCTACCGGGAGTACTCCGAGGTGTTCTTCGGCTCCGGCTACAAGGTGCTCCGCGGCGGGTCGTGGGCGACGTCCCCGGCTGCGGTGCGCACCACGTTCCGCAACTGGGACCTCCCCATCCGCCGCCAGATCTTCGCCGGCTTCCGCTGTGCCCGGGACGCATGAGGATGCCCGATCCCCCGGTCCGGGCTCCCCGCGTCGATGTCCATCTCAGCCCCGAGGCAGTGCGGGCTGCGCTGCGCACCGACGTGGCCGCCGGGCTGGCGTCGACGCCCAAGGAGCTACCGCCCAAGTGGTTCTACGACGAGCGGGGCTCGAACCTGTTCGACGAGATCACCCGGCTGCCGGACTACTACCCGACCCGATGCGAGCGGAGCATTCTGGGGGCCCGCGCCGGTGACATCGCCCGGCTGTCCGGCGCCGACACCCTGATCGAGCTGGGCTCGGGCACGTCGGAGAAAACCCACCTCCTTCTGGACGCACTCGCCGCCGGCGGTCGGCTGCGTCGCATTGTCGCCTTCGACGTGAGCGAGGCCACCCTGCGCCACGCGGCCGGCACCCTGGCCCGGGAGTATCCCGAGGCCTCGGTCCACGCGGTGGTGGGCGACTTCGAGCATCACCTCTCGGCCCTCCCCGGCGGCGGCCGTCGCCTGGTCGCCTTCCTTGGGGGCACGATCGGGAACCTGGCGCCCGAACAGCGGGCTTCCTTCCTCTCGGAGCTCACCGCGGTGCTGGAGCCGGGCGACAGCCTCCTGCTCGGTACCGATCTGGTCAAGGACGCCGACCGGCTCGAGGCCGCCTACGACGACGCCGGCGGGGTGACCGCCGACTTCAATCGCAACGTCCTCCGGGTCGTCAACCGGGAGCTGGGCGCCGACTTCGTCCCCGAGCAATTCGACCATGTGGCCCGCTTCGACGCCGACGAGGAGTGGATCGAGATGTGGCTGCGCTCGAACGACGCCCAGCAGGTACAGGTGCCGGCGCTGGGCATCACGGTGGCCTACGAGGCGGGCGAGGCCATGCGCACCGAGATCAGCGCCAAGTTCCGCCGGTCCGGGGTGGAGTCGGAACTGGGCGACGCCGGCCTGTCGGTGGCCCGCTGGTGGACCGACCCCGACGGCGACTTCGCCGTCTCCCTCTCGTTCAGGGACTGACAGGTCGACGCGATAGGGCGGGGCGGAAAAAGGGCTCTCCTGACCCTGGTGTGGACGGGAGAAGCCACGATCTCGTTGTGATTGCTGGCTGAGAGTGCCGATCGGTGCATCCGCGCGACGCGCACGGGCCGCAGCCATGGTTCACGGGCTTCCAAACCTACGAACCAGGAGACCGTCAGCCCGTGCGTGTCACCAGTGCATTCAAGCGCCTCGTGCGCCTCGACGACGTCAACGTCACTGCCGTGGACTTCCTGCCGACCATGGTGGCCGTCACCGTCGCCCTGCGCCGACGTCGCCTCCTGTGCCCCCAC
>JALYYN010000079.1 GCA_030946525.1 Actinomycetota bacterium
CGGCCCGCTGAAGCTTTGCCCGTGAATGCCAAAGGTTGGTGGCAAGCTCCGTCTTGACCTCCTCGGATGTGACGAACTCGGTAAGGAGCGCTGCCGCCTCTTCGATCAGGCCGTGGAGGGCGCCATCGTCGAAGAGCACCTCGCCGCCGTCGGTGAGTGCCCACACCCACCGAGGACGCTGGTTGCTGAGATGGCTCTGCCACCCCGCCAACGACTTCGAGACGGTTTCGACCAGCTGGTGTCCATAGAGCTCGCGTCAGAACGACGCAGGATCGTCGTCAGCAGCGACGACCAGGACGTCGAGATCCGACGCCTCGAGCGCTGTCCCGCGCAAGACGGAACCGATGACCATCGCCCCCCGGGCGTTCTCAACCACTAGTCGGTCGCGTACCTTGAGGAGCTCCACGAGAACAGGATGCCTCGTGCCGTAGGTGCCATAGGCGTGCATCACGCCATCACCGCTGCCCATCACCTGCTCCGGCTCGTGTCGTCTCTCGATTTCGGGCGACGCCACATGGCGCCTTCGGCGCGGCAGCATCTCCCATGGTCAAGCTCGTCCTTCTGAACGGCCCGCCCGCCATCGGCAAGACCACGCTGGCCGCCCGTCTGGTGGCAGACCGCCCCCTCGCTCTCCTCCTTGACATCGACGGTATTCGATGCTCGATGGGCCAGTGGGAAGCCTGCGATGAGTCAAAGAGCCTCGCTCGCCTCCTCGCAGTCCAGATGGCACGCGTACACCTCAGCGGCGGACACGATGTCGTCGTCCCGCAGCTGCTCGCGCAGCTCCCTTTCATCGAGGCCTTGAGATCCCGAGATCCATACCAGCGGCATTTCTGACGTGCAGATAAACGTCCAAGCCGAAGTCGTGTTGCGTTATGCGATCGGCTCCGATGCCGAGCTTCTCAAAGATTAGCTCCGCCTCGCGCTCTCCAACCCGCCCGGTTTGATGGCTCGTTGACACTTCGAACGCCATGGATCTCCAATAGTTGGTCCGTCAGATTGTATGCTGCTGTCGCTGTAAAACGGAAGCGCAGGCTGAGCAGAATCGGTGCTTCGGCGTCCGAACCACAATCCAGGTCCAATCGGTTTGAAGTTGAAGTAGCTTGGGACACTGTTGGGTCGCCGTTGATACTGGTCGCCGATAAATGGCCCCTGCGCTCCAGGCCTCCGCCGGGCCAGGACGCGCTGTGGGGAGGCGTCGGCGGTCCTTCTTATCGGCGGTCGGCGGCTCTCCACTCCTCCGCGCAGAGGAATAATGACAGAACGCTCCGGAACGGTGTTCAACTATGTGTGAATCGTAATGTCCTCCTGTTCTTGCGAGATAGGAGGACGAAATCCAGGCGCGTGGACTGTGTCAGCCTAACGACTGCCAGGCCGACCCGGGCGTTCGCAACGGAACCTGCCCCCGTCAGCACGCCTGCCGTCCACGACTGGTCGAGACCCTCCGCCTTCCACGCGATGGGGCGATGAGGAGGCCTAAACCAAGAACCGTCTTCCCTGGTGGCGCCGGAGCGGATCGGGTAGCCCCGACGTCGGATGGACGCCGGGGTCGCCGGCCCAGCGTCGTTGGAACGTCCGCACGACGAGCACTTCCGTCGCGCAGCCGACCATTGCGAGCAGGCCGACGGCGACCAGGCCGACAGCGGAGGGACGCACGACTGCGGCCACGGCACCGGCAACAACCGATGCCGGGATCGACACGACCCACCAGAAGGCCTCCTCGTACCTGTCTGACCTTTCTGCGTCCACGGTGTACGGGTGGCAGCGGGGCTTACCCACGGCCGTCGCGTCATGCCCGGCGGTAGCAGTCACGACGAGAGCCGTCGAGCTGTCCACTCGGCAGACAGCACCGCTTGAAACGACCGTCTCGAGCCGCACGGGCATGGATCGTTGCGGCCAAGCTTCTCGACCATCTCCTCGCCCCGCACAGCACGGTCGCCGCGCTCACCTGGGTCTCGCTACGGATACCCCCGGCGACGCTTGCTCATCGGCTCAAAAGCTCACCTGATCGCCGTGCTTGTCCATCGACCTGCCCGTCGTGCGAAACCGAGGTTACAGGTCGGCCTGGCTGTGCCGCAGCGAATTTCCGGTACGGACGCATACGCTCAGGGCCGGGACAGTCGAGCCCGTCCTCGTCAGCCCCAGCTCGTCTCCGAGCAGGGCGCTCTTGGTGTTAATGGCCAAGTGAAACGTCTGCATGTCATGGGCTGGCCGTCCCATAACGACGTCGTCGCACAGCCGACGCGCGTATCCCTGACCGCCGGCGGTGGGTCGGATGAGAGTCGCTGGCCGACGGAGAGCCACGGTCCCCGCTGGCGGCCGTAGGCGGGCAGCCTGGACATGCGCTGACAGACTCAGCCCGTGCCTGACGGAGACCGCGACCAGGGGCTTCCCGCAAGGTTGCGGCCCGGAGATGCGGTCAGACTTGTCTCCCCTTCGACGACGCCTGATCGAGGTAGGCTTGCCCGGGGGATCGAGGTTCTCTCGGACTGGGGGTTGAACGTCGAGGTCCGCGAGCACGCCCTCGATTCGTTCGGACACGGCTTGGCCGGGTCAGACCGTGACCGGCTTGGTGATCTCAACGATGCCCTCCGCGACCCGAACGTCCGGGCAGTATTCGCCACCCGCGGCGGCGAGGGCGCATCTCGCGTCGCCGACCGCCTCGATTTCGACGCGATGCGCGCCGATCCCAAGCCACTGGTGGGCTTCAGCGACATCACGATCCTGCATCTGGCCCTCTGGCAACGATGCCGCCTGGTGACCTTCCATGGGCCGTTCATAGGCTGCTGGGACCACGATTGGTACGGGCCACAATCGGCGGCTGCCTTGAAGTCCGCCCTGATGACGAACGATGACGTCGTAGTTGCGCGAAACAGCGCCGAGCCGACTGCGGCGCTGGTCGTCGACGGCATCGCACGCGGCGTCCTCCTGGGTGGGAACATCGAGATGATGGCGACATCCGTCGGGTGGTGCTGTCCCAGTTTCGAGGGCTGCATACTTCTCATCGAGTCGGTCAGCTCTCACAGCGACGTCGATCGGGTGGACCGGTGCATGACGCAGCTCCTCAATGCCGGGGCCCTGCGAGGAGTGCGTGGCGTCGCAGTCGGCCAGTTCACCGGATACAACCAGGACGGGACGGCGACGTGGACAGTGGTGGACGTACTCCACGACCGGCTTCGCACATTGGGTGTCCCCGTGTGCGGAGGGTTCCCCCTCGGCCACGGGAAGGATCCCAGGACTCTGCCCTTGGGCACCGCGGCCGTGCTCGATACCTCAAGCGGCACGCTTCGGGTCAAGGCCGGCGTGAGGTGATCCGGCTCGCAAGACGGCGGGACGAACGTCTGCGCCGACTGCGAGGCTGGCGAACTCACACCGTCGGTCGATGGAGTGCCGACCGAGGGCCCAGCGGCGCTCATGTCCGTCAACCCTCACGAGTGGCGCGCAGGATCGGATGGCGACCCTCCCCTAATGAGGTGCCCTGGATGGGTTTACGGTCGTCCCGAACGCCGGCACCAAGACGCGCTGGGTCCGTGTGTGATGGGTCCGCTACAGGCCGGTTGCCCCATCGAGTAGTTCCCGGGTGGCGTCGGCGTGACCGGCGTGGCGCGCCGTCTCCTCAACCAGATGGAGAAGAACCCAGCGGAGATCACGGCCTTTCGCCATGGGGTGCACGCATGGTTTGGTGAGCAACGCTGCTCCTCGGATCACCCTCGTCGTTTCGGCACCTCGGACTCGGTAGGCCGTGAGAATGTCGTCGACGGCGATTGTTGGAGCCGGACGAAACTCCTCCTCGCTCCGGCTCGTCTCCAGTCCGATGAACGCGCCGTCGATCCATCGCCATTCGACGCAGGTCAGGTGGTTGACGACACCGAGCACCGATAGCAACTTGCCGTCCGGATGCCAGCGGGCCTGTTCCTCGCCGAGGCCGTCCAGCTTGCTGATCAAGGACCGACGAAGGAAGTCCAGCCACCGGACGAACAACTCCCCTTCGTCTTGGACGGGATCGGGATAGGCCAAGGGGCAACCGTAGTAGCCGAGGCGGTTCGCTGTTCTCGGTGCCGCGAGTGCCCGGCCTCGGTTGGCCTATGGCGCCCATAACACCGCCCTTCGATGCCATTGTCTCCATCCCTGATCGCCGGGTTGTAGACACAGCTTCCCCCTGTTGTCTATCAATTCCCGATTCCCAATGAGCACAGGGCCTCGTACGCCTCTGCCTCCTCCCCTGCTGTCGTATGGATCACAAGGGTGTTGGGTCTCAGCGACGCGATCGAATCGACAGGGGCCTGGGATCGGGGAGATCGGGTATTGGGTGCGAACGGACCGGTACCGGCGCGGGTTTGCGACGGCGGCCGCACGAGCCCTTACCACGGCTACGCTCCACTACCTCGGCGACATCGAGGAGATCCACGTCACGATGGACAAGGCAAACGCCCCGAGTGCGGGCGTGCCCGCGGGCCTCGGCTACAAGCTCATGATCGAGGAGGACAGGGGGGTTCAGGCGCCCGGCGACACCGGGCGAGGCCTTCGATGGATAATCACCCGCGCGGATTGGCGGCCGCGTGCGGCCGAGGTGACGTGACCGTGGGCCGGCGTTCGGAGACACGCCGGCTAACCGGCGCGCGCCGTGATTAGGTGACGCTCCCTGCTGGGCCCTCACGCCCCTACACAGGCGACCGTTGGCCCGCGAACCCAGGGTGTGCTTTCCAGCGGCGAAGGGCGATGCCGGCCCAGATGAACTCGACCACGCCAAAGGGCCAAGCGCCAGACAGGAAGCCGTACATGCTGGACAGCAGGCAACCGACTGCGAACGCGAGCAAGAACCCGCGAGCACGGTGTTCCAGCGCGTACATCGTCATCATGAAAGAGAGAGCGAGTACCCCGAACGCTGTGACTGCCACGGTTCCAGTGGATCACGCTGTGCGCGTCCCGGTGGGCCTATGTCGTTTGCGGCAAATGACCATGGCCCCGCAGTCCGGCGGAAGTTCCCGGCGGTACCTGAGCCCCGGGCGAGGCGGCCCGGTCGCTGCACGTCTCAACCAAGACAATCGATCGCTGGGCCGATACTGGCCGGATCGCCTGTGTGGTCACCCTGGGAGGCCACCGGCGCTTCCGCCCCGAGGACATCGACGCCCTGGTCGAGGAGATGGCCGCCCGGGGTGCGTCGCTGGCGAAGTAGTCCTGAGGTGCCAGGCTCCTGCGACGCCGGGCCGTCTCCCCGTCTCAGCCGCTCGGGGCCAGGCACGTCATCGGGATCGAGCAAATGCCTGGGCGACGGCGGCTGTGACGGGCGGGCCGTCCTCTCAGCAGGCGTCGTTCATGTCGTAGCCGTTGGCCCACCACTGGGTGAACATCACGGGGCCTCCGGTGGGAGAACGCCTGGTTGCATCGGGCACTCGCCTCGGAGGCGTTGCGGGCGCCGGGCACCCAGTTCGGCACGCTCGCCGGCACACCACCGGTGATCTTCATCCACATGGGCCGGAAGGAGTAGATGCCGACGGCCACGCCCGGCTGGCGCTGCAGGAAGTCGAGGGAGCCCCTGATGG
>JALYYN010000081.1 GCA_030946525.1 Actinomycetota bacterium
TGAGGAGGGAAACGTGGTACTTCGTTCACCTCTACGCCTACCTTGCCGTCGCCCTCGGCTTCGCCCACCAGCTGAGTGTCGGAAACGACTTCATCCACGACGCCGTGGCTCGGGCCTGGTGGGTCACCCTGTACGTCGTCGTGGGCGGCTCGATTCTGCTGTGGCGCGTCGGCTGGCCCGTCTGGTTCAACGCACGACACCAGCTCCGGGTAGCGGACGTAGTGCCCGAAGGCCCGGGCGTGTTTTCGATCTACCTGACGGGGCGCAATCTCGACCGAGTGGGAGCGGAGGCAGGCCAGTTCTTTCTGTGGCGGTTCCTCACCCGATACGGCTGGTGGCAGGCCCACCCCTTCTCGCTGTCAGCGGCGCCCGACGGGCGCGCTCTGCGGATTACGGTCAAGGAGTTGGGAGACTTCACCCGGAAGATGCAGCACCTTCGCCCCGGTGCACGCGTCTTCGCCGAAGGCCCCTACGGCACATTCACCGCCGCTCGGCGAACGCAGCGGCGAGTGGCGCTGATCGCAGCCGGCATCGGCATTACGCCGCTGCGGGCGCTCATCGAGACACTGGACGCTGATCCGGGTGAGGTCACGATGCTGTACCGGGTGCAGCGACCCGAGGATTTCGTCTTCCGGGGCGAGCTTGACCACCTCGCACGCGAGCGAGGCATCGTCGTCCACCCCATCGCCGGCACTGACATCGGAGACGACGAGACCGACCGTCTGGGCGTGCCGGCCCTGAGGCGACTCGTGCCAGATATTGCTGAGCGCGACGTCTACGTGTGCGGCCCACCCGCGCTCATCGACGCCCTGACCCGACGATTGCGCCGGCTCGGCGTTGCCCGTCAGCACATCCACGCCGAACGCTTCTCCTATTGAGGTCCCGACATGCGCCGCGCCGTCCCCATCCTCGTCGCAACCGTCTTCAGTCTCGTGTTGCTCGCCAACTTCCATACCTCACCGAGCCAGACGGTGTCGAGCACACCCGGCGACGCCCGACCCACCTCGCCGACCCGGAGCTCGACGCCGTCCGCAGGGGCGTCGCCCGGCGGTGGCGACGGGTCCAGCCCGCCCTCGCCGGCACCCTCGTCGTCACCGTCGACTACGTCGCCGCCTACCAGCACCGGCACCCGGGTCATCGTCGGGCCTGCCGAGGAAAACCGGTACGGCCCCGTGCAGGTACGGGTCACTCTGTCAAACAATCGGATTGTCGACGTAGAGGCGTTGCAACTGCCGAACGATCGCTCGCGATCTCAGCAGATCAGCGAATTCGCCGGCCCGAGGTTGCGCCAAGAGGCGCTCCAGGCGCAGAACGCACAGATCCATACCGTCTCGGGCGCTACCTACACGAGCGGCGGCTACCGCCAGTCGCTACAGGCAGCCCTCGACCAGGCGGGTCGCCACTAAAGGGCCTGGGCCGAGGATGAGGCGGACCGAGGAGATCTGGGGCACGGTCGTAGGCCTCGATGTGCGCGACGCCGCCAACGACTACGACGCCGCGGTCGCCGATGTCGTCCTCGCGTGGTTCGAACGCGTCGACAAGCTCTTCAGCACCTGGAGAGACGACAGCGAAATCGTCCGTATCGCCGGCGGGACGCTCTCCTTGGAACAGGCCAGCCCGGAGACGCGCACCGTCCTCGATCTGTGCGAAGCGCTGTCTGTGGCGACTGCCGGTGCGTTCGACATTGCCGCCACCGCGCTCCTCCCGGCGCGCCATCGGCCGGGATGGTGCCCAATGGACCCGTCGGCCATGGTCAAGGGGTGGGCACTAGACCGCGCGGCTGAGCTGCTGGTCGCGGCGGGCGCCAAGCGCTTCTGCCTGAACGCCGGAGGCGATGTGCTGGTGGGCTGCGGCCCCGGCCCGGGCGAAGCGTGGCGGGTCGGGATCCTGCACCCATGGCAGCGCGGGGACCTGGCCGCGGTGCTGGCCGTCACCACCGCCGCGGTCGCCCCCTCGGGACTCTACGAGCGCGGCAGCCACATCGTCGATCCACGCTCGGGCCGCCCCGCCAGTGGCCTCGCCTCCGCGACGGTCGTCGCGCCCGACCTGGCCACCGCCGACGCCTACTCCACCGCCATCCTGGCCCTCGGCCGTGACGGCCTCGACTGGCTGCGCTCGCATCCAGACGTCGACGCCATGG
>JALYYN010000087.1 GCA_030946525.1 Actinomycetota bacterium
CCGAGCTCCGACCCCATCAGCTCCGCCACACCTTCGCCCACGCCTGGCTCGAGGCCGGCGGCGACGAGGGCGACCTCATGCGCCTGGCCGGCTGGCGATCGAGGGAGATGCTGGCCCGGTACGGCGCGGCCCTGGCCGACGAGCGACACAATCAGGCCGCGGCAAGCAGGCTGACCCGTCGCCCAGGCGGTGGGCGTCGCCGATGAGCCACATCGCGAAGGCCACGACGGCAGCGACCAATGCATCGGGCTCCTTCTGGAGTTGCACCTGCAGCAACCTGGGCGGAATCGAGTCAGTAGCTGAAGGTCGTGGCCCCGTCGCCGATCCAGTCCCACAGCTGCACCGTGCCGCCAAGCTCGGCATTGGAGATCAGCGCTGCCGCGTCCAGCTTCTTGGCGTTGAAGCAGATGGGGCAGACCAGCGTGCGACCGCCGCCCGTCGAGTAGCGGGCCATGAGGTCGGGAATGCCGGGGCAACCGTCGCAGGCCGTGCCGACGGCCGTGCCCTCGATGGCCAACCGGACGGCCTCCTTGGTGAGGAACATCAGCGTGGGCCGACCGCTCTCGACCGCCCCAACGGCCACGAGCAACGCGACGGTCACCTTCTCCGTGTCCTCGAGGCCGGTGGTGAGGCTGACGACCGCCCGGTTGGCCATCTCTCAGGCCTCCGCGGTCGTGGGGTCGATGACGGCGGCGACCTCGGCAACGACGTCGGCCGGAAACCCGCCGCACCGGGCGTGCTCGCGGACGATGTCGGCGTCCTTGGCGTTGTAGACGCAGTAGATCTTGTCGCCGGTGACATAGCTTGTCACCCACTGGATGTCGGTCCCGAGCTTCTCGAGGACACCGACCGACGCGGTGGAGATGCCCCGGAGCTCCTCGGCGGTGAAGTTCCCGGCCCCCGGGATGGTTCGTTCGATCACGTACTTCGGCATGTCTGTTCCTTTCGCTGGGTTGCTGGCTGTTCGAGACGAGGGTCAGCTGAGGCCATCGGGGACGAAGCCGGAGCAGAGCAGGTCGAGGGCTTCGATGTGATCGCCGACCTGGGCGTAGGCCTGCTGCTCGATGACGTGCCACTCGGGGGCACCCCGGGGAGTCGGGCGGACCCGGAACCGCCACGAGATGTGCAGCCGGCTGCCCACTTCGCCGACCGTGCCGCCGAGGACCTCGAAGCCCTCGGCGGCCCCGAACCAGTACCGGAACGCACCGACGATCCGGTCCACGCCCTGGAACTCGTCGGGACCTCTGGGGAGCAGGGCCCGCATCGTCGCCGCCGGCTCGAAGCAATCGGAGAGCTGGTCGAAGTCGCGTCCGGCCAGGGCCTCCAGGAGCTGGCCGCCGACCGACCACCTCACCGTCGGTGCCACGCCGGTTCCAGGTCGCTGCTCGGACACGTTGTTCATGCCGCTGTTGTACGACGGGCCGGTCTGCCGCCGCATCGGGCTTTCGCCCTAGAAAGACAAACTTTTCAGTCGGCGTCGCCCACCGTGATCAACCCGTGTCGCAGGGCGTAGAGGGCTGCCCCGCCCCGGGTGTTCACGCCGAGCTTGGCGTAGACGTGCTCGACATGGGCGCCCACCGTCTTGGCCGAGATGGCCAGCTCGGCGGCGATCTGGCGCTTCGTGCGCCCCCGGGAGACCAGCACCAGGATCTCGACCTCGCGGGGGGTCAGTCCGCCGGCCCGGTCGGCCTGGCGCCGCACCCGGTGCCCGGCGGCGTCCAGCACGGCCCGGACCGCATCGCCGTCCAGCCGGCCCTCGGTGACCTCGGAGCTGAGCACGTCCCGGGCCGAGCCCGGGGCCAGGCCGGGGCGATGGGGCCGCGGCTCGAGCAGGGCGTGGTAGACGTCGGCCGCGGCGATCACGCGTGCGGACATCGGGAGGCTGTCGGCGGTCAGGCCCGAGGGGTACCCGGAACCGTCCATCCGCTCGTGGTGCATCGCCGCAACCTGGCCGATGGCGGCCAGCGCCGGAGGCTTCGAGAACGTCCGGGCCGTCAGGTACGGGTGGGTCCGCACCCGTTCCCGCTCGGTGTCGCTGAGCCGGCCCGGCTGGTCGAGGATGCCGGCCGAGACGCCGACCGTCCCCACATCGTGGATCAGCCCGGCCCGGCGGACCAGGACGACATCGTCGGCGGGCAGGCCGACGGTCGCCGCCGCCGCAGCGGCCAGCCGGGCGACGCCCCGCGAATGGCCGAGGGTGAACGGCGACCGGACGTCGGTGTAGTCGGCGAAGGCCTCCAACGCTCGGTCGAGCTCTTCGCCGCCGAGCTCGTCCTCCTGCGGTCCATGCCCGCCGATAAGGGCGTCCCAGCCGTCGACCTCGTCGATGGCGGTCAGGAGATCTTCCGCGTTGGCGCAGAACAGGTCGACCAGCTCGGGGTCGAACTCCGTCCCGCGCCGGGCCCGGAGCATCTCGGTCGCAGCGTCCACCCCGCCGATGCGGTGCAACGCCTCCACGTCGTTGGCCACGTGGACGATCCGCATGATGCGGGCGATCTCGGGGCCGGCCAGTTTGGCGGGTGACCCCTTCCCGTCCCACCGCTCGAAGGCCTGCTGCAGCGGGTCGCGGACCTCGGGGCCGAGCCCGAGGCGCAGCGACAGGTCGCCCGAGGTCTGGCAATGGGCGGCCATCGACCGCTCGACCTCCTTCGAACCCCCGGCCAGGAACCGTCCGATCATGGTGAGTCGCCGGATCGGGGAGCTACCGCTGGCGACGTGGCCGACCATGAAACGCATCATTGGCATCCCGGTCATGTCGACGAGGTAGCTGTCCGCTCGCACCGCCATGTCGTTGCCGAACCACTTGGCCATCTCGTGCCCGTCGGCGATGCACCCGACCCACGCGAGGAGCGACACGTAGAAGATGGCAGCCCGCTCGTCGTCGGAAAGGCCGTCCAGCTCGGCCATCCGCAGGGCGATGAGGGTCTGTCGGATGATGTGCTGCTGCGGCTGCCCGAGCCCAAGATCGGTCGCCAGCGAAAGTGCCGCCACCAGCGCAGCCAACCGAACTCCGTCTCCCGGGCCAGTCATGGCCCCCAAGCCTAGGGAGACGGACGTGGCCGCGCTATGAGGGGGCGCGCCGAAATTGGTAGCGCCTCGCGCTGGCCCCGGGCGAGGTCGCGAGGCGGGCGTTCGAGGCGAGCACGCTGCCGCCCCTTCAGCATCCACGAGGCAGGGGCTCGCCCTCGCCGGCTCGGGCGGCAAGGCCGACCAGCCCCAGAGCACGCGCCGCCCCCGCCGCCCTGGTCGCGCCGCCCTCGCCGCCCTGGACGTCTAGGAACCGCCGCCGGCGGGAAGGAACCACGACCATGAGCCACATCATCGGTCGGCCCAACGACCTCCTCGACGTCATGCTCGGCCACGGCGCCGACCCCGAGCAGACCTTCATCGGCGGCTCGGAGCAGGGCCTGGAGGAGGGCGACGGCTTCGAGGACCGCCTGCTGAGTGACGAGCCCACCGTCCCGGAGCGGTAGGGCTCGCCACGCCGCCGGCTGGCCCGCCAAAGCTTCGGCTTCGAGCAGCTCTGGCCTGGCCAGGAGGAGGCCATCGGGCCGCAGCCGCCGGCCGCCAGGCCGACGACCTCCTGCGGAACGGCCCGGGAGCCAGCACGGCCGCGAAGTGCTACCGGCTGCTGCGGGCGATTCTCTCGACGGCCGTGGAGGACGGCTTGCTCGCCCAAATCCCTGCACGATCAAGGGGGCGGGAGTCGAACCGGCCGACGAGCGGGCAATCCCGACGGTGGCGGAGGTCTACGCGCTGGCCGACGCGGTGCATCCGAGATATCGGGCGCTGGTGCTGACGGCCGCGTTCGCCGGCCCGCGTCGAGGTGAGCTCTTCGGCCTCAGCCGGAGCGACATCGACCCGCTCCATCGCACGGTCACCGTGTCCGTCCAGCCCACGGGCAGCCCCTTATCGGCGACGCCCAAGACCGATGCGGGGAGGCGCACGATCGTCCTGCCAGCCGAGTGGAATCGGGCACGACGAACCCTCGGGCTCGATCACCTCCACTTCCACGATTTGCGCCACGTGGCCGGCACCCTGGCCGCGGCGACGGGCGCTGGCACGAAGGAACTGATGTACCGGCTCGGTCACGCGTCGCCCCAGGCGGCGCTCCGCGACCAGCACGCCACGCGGGAGTGCGACACCGCCATCGCCGAGGCCATGAGCGCCCTTATACGGCGGCGCGACCTGCCTCGCCATTGCCGGTCGACCGTCCTCCGACAACGGAAACCGGCCGGCCGTGACCGAAGAACGGCCGTGCACCAAGACGGCCGTGCGTTAGGTCACGCCAAGGTCACGCCGGTTGTTCCGGGGCGGCCCCGGTGAGCGCCGCAACGCCGTGACCAGGGCTTTCGTGAGGGCGGGCGATGAGAATCGAACCTGCGTTCTCAGTTTGGGAAGCACGATTAGGGTCCTTGCGCACCAGCGGCTTTTGGTAAAGGTGCTGGTCAGAACATTATCCCGGTGACCATCCTGGGACCCCGAAACACCGCTCCTGACCACCCGTTAGGTCACGCCGGCTGTGCAACAGCGGGCGATCCCCGTTGGTCTCACGATCGGAGAAGCTGCGTCAGGACCCGGTGGCTCCGGCGCCCCACCGTCTCGACAAGGGCGTACGCGTCGTCGAGGTGGACCGGCCCAACCGCCAGGAGCGTCGCCCGGTGGGCAGGTTCGATCCTCTCGACGCGATGGAGGCCGATCGAGAGCGGGCGGTGTGCCCTGCCGTACGCGCGCCAGTGCGCTGCGGATGCTTCGACAACAGGGCCGACTCCAAGATGATGCGCCCGCGGGATGAGTTGGCTCCCAATGCGGCATCGACGCGTTGCCGCCGAACCTCGGGCAAGCCTGGATGGCCGGGGAATACGACGTTCCCGTGCATGTCGGCGAGTGCCTTGCCGAGTGCCAGGTCGTTCTCGTCAACGAAAACCTGGCCGCCACGTCCGGCTATGCCACCAAAGAACGCAACTGCTCCTCGTAGGCGATTGGGGGGCAATCTGTTCGGCGGGCATCTCGTAACCATCGGCGATCTGCTCGATGGACTCGCCAGCGTCGAAGAGTTCCCAGAGCCGATCGGTGGCCACTCCCTGAACGGAGGCACGGCCGAAGCGGACGAGGGGGTCGATGACAACAGGCGACGCCAATCCGGCCGGATGCAGACGCCGCACGTCGCCCTGTTCGGGCGGATCGAACTCGACCTTCTTGAAGAAGCGCTGGGCGTCGTGCGCCAAGAGGACCTGCTGGCCGGACCGGATCACGATGGCGATCGCCGGCGGGATGCCGTTTCTCTCCTGAAGGTCGAGGACCAGCTCCTTGCCCAGGATGTACGGCTTTTGCTGTGGCCAATGGGTACGGCGTACCGAACTCGCGACGGAGTTCGTCGACCACGGGCCGAAGTCGCTGGAGGGGCACTCCCTTGCGCCGGTACTCGCGTAGGTATCCCAGCTCGACGAACTCTCCCCAGGTAACCACGTCCTCGCCGGTGGGCTCGACCCGAATTACCGGCGCGTACTGAGCTCCCTCGCTCGTAGCCATCTAGCCACGCCCGGGCTCTATCGGCGCGAAGGCCGAGCAGGGCCGCGGCCCCCGCCTCCCCGTACATCGGGCGCTCCAGGATCGTCGTGGGAGCTTTCGTCACCGTCGCATCATTGCCCGCCGGGTGATCGCACGGGTGCCTCTTCGCTCCGAGCAGGTCGATGACGACCTACTGATTCGGCGCACAGCGCTCGTGAAAAACGGCAAAAGTGCCGGTCAGCACACCGTAGACTTCGAAAGTGCTCGTAATGAGCAGGTCGTCGGTTCGAATCCGACCTCGGACTCAAGGAAACGTGCCCGTCGGCCCAGGCCAGCAGCAGGGGTGCCCCGATGCGCACGGCGTCGCAGAGCGACCTGCCGCACTTGCGGCCGCCCTTGACTCTATGTAGTCAATCTGTTAAATAACCAACCTGTGAAGTACCTGCAGGAGCGTGGCCGACGATGACCGTGACGGCGCCCGATCGGTTCGACGTCGTCTTCGCCGCCCTGTCGGACCCGACGCGGCGCTCGATCGTGCGTCGGTTGGCCGACGGTCAGGCAACCGTGCTCGAGCTGGCCGAGCCGTTCCCGATCAGTCTCCCGGCCATCTCCCGTCATCTGAAGGTCCTGGAACAGGCGGGCCTGATCAGCCGCGGCCGAGACGGCCAACGGCGGCCATGCCAGCTGCGGCCGGAGCCTCTTGTCGAGATCGCGGCATGGGCCGAGCACACACGAGCTGCGTGGGAGCACCGTCTCGACCGGCTCGATGCGCACCTCCGGCGCACATCCGACTGAACCGAATCCCCACCGACATTGGAGACGCCATGAGCGGTACCCCGGCCATCACCGATCCGACGACGTGGGCGCTCGATCGCGAGATCGTCCTCGTGCGAGTGCTCGACGCCACACGCGAAGCGGTGTTCGCGGCCTGGACCGATGCGGATGCCTTCTGCCAATGGTTCGGTCCCGATGGGTTCACCTGCACTGTCCGGGAGATGGACGTGCGCCCGGGAGGTCGAGCGTGCTTCGACATGGTTTCCGGAGACGGCACCCTGTTCACGAATCGCTTCGACTACCTCGAAGTCGTTCCGGTCGAGCGGTTGGTGCTGGACCACGGGTCCGACGCCGACGATGACCCGGCACGCTTCCGAGTGACGATCGTCCTCGATGAACAAGCCGATGGAAAAACGGTGCTGACCCTGCGGCAGCTTCACCCAACCGTCGAGCAGCGGGATGCAACGCTCGGCTTCGGCGCGGTCGAGCTCGGTCTGCAGACGATGCAGAAGCTCGCTCACCATCTCGGG
>JALYYN010000099.1 GCA_030946525.1 Actinomycetota bacterium
GTGATGGACGACGTGATCGCCCGCCGCCAGGCCCTCGGACAGGACCGCTTCGATGAAGTCTGGAACGGCGAATACCACATGAACCCCGGGGCCACCGGCCGTCACGCCTGCCTGGACAGTGAGCTCATCGTCCTGCTCCACCCGCACGCCAAGGCCGCTGGCCTCCACGCGTCGACCGGCTTCAACCTGGGCGACGGACCCACGAACTACCGGGTGCCTGACGGGGGTTACCACCGCATCCCGCCCGTCGACACCTGGATACCCACCGCCGCCATCGTGGTGGAGATCCAGTCCCCCGTCGAAGAGACGTACGCCAAGTTCGACTTCTACCTCGACCACGGCGTCGAGGAGATCATCGTGGTCGACTCGTTGGAGCGCACGGTCCGGTGCTTCGCCCGAACGGGATCGCCCGGCTCCTTCACCGAGGAGAAGACGAGCCGCCTCCTCGGAGTGACCACGTCGTGGATCACGGACAGCCTCAGCTGGCCGTGAAACAACCCGCACGACAAACGGGTCTGAGCGACATCACAGGCGGGAGAGAACACCAGCGCACATCGCCTCCGTGGTCGGCGGGCCCGGTGGAGTTGCCCGAGGGCTCCCTGGGTGATCATCGGCGACACCTCAGACCCCGCCATCCTCGTCAGGGTCCATGGCGGTGGCGTCGCTAACCCGAGCCGTTGTAGGTGCCATGCACGGTGCGGGCCAGCCACAGTGCCTTCACCCGCTGCCGGGTGGCGGCGTCGAGGCCGGGACCGCCCGAGACGGCGACGTTGGCCCGCACGTGGTCGGGGTTGGCCGATCCCGGGAGGACCGCCGACACCCGGTGGTCGCCCAGGGCGTAGGCCAGGCAGAAGGCCGGTCGGTCGATGCCGCTCCCTGCCATGACGCTGCCGACCGCGTCGGTCATTCGGATCTGCTCGTCCAGCCAGTCCCGTTTCACCTCGGCCGGCCAGGTCGCCCGCCAGTCCCCCTCGGGGAACTCCATGCCGGCGGTCCACTGCTGGACGAGGGCGCCCGAGGAGAACGGGCTGCGGGCGATCACGCCCACGCCGTGCTGCGCGGCCAGGGGGAGCAGGGTGTACTCGGGCTCCTGCTGGAAGACGGAGTACACGGCCTGGACCACGTCGACCCGGCCCCGGGCGATGGCGACGTTGGCGTCGCCCGCTCCCTCGTCGGCCACGGAGATCCCGATGGCCCGTAGCTTGCCCTCCGCCTTCAGCGCCGCCATGGTCTCGAACCACGCGTCCTCGTGAGCCCAGGACCGGCTCCAGGTATGGAGGAACAGCACGTCGACGTGGTCGGTGCCCAGCCGGCGGAGGCTCGCCTCGCACTCGCTCCGTATCCACGCGGGACGGAAGAAGTCGGCGATGGGGAGCTCCGGCCGGGGCGCCCAGACGCCACACTCCGGCCGGACCTTGGTGGCGATCACCACGTCGTCGCGGGCGATCCCGACCAGCAGGCGCCCGACCAGTTCCTCGACGTGGCCGTTGCCGTAGTCGGCGGCGGTGTCGATCAGGTTCGCACCTGCGTCGAGGCCGGCACGGAGGGCGGCGAGCGAGATGGCGTCGTCCTTGGGGCCCCACACGTCGCCGGCCAGCTCCCACGTCCCGATTCCCACCTCGCCGACCTCGACGCCGGTCGAACCCAAGGGCCGGAGGTTCACCCGGGAACGACGCTCAAGAAAGGGAGTCGAGCACGACCCGGAGGTCGTCCACCGACGTGCGGGGGTTGACGACGCAGATGCGCAGGATGGTCTCGTCCTTGTAGTTGGACGGCACCACCAGGGCCACGCCGTCGTCGAGCAGCCGGCGGGACCACTCGGCGTACTGGTGCGGCGTCCAGCCGAGGCGTCGGAATGCGACCACCGACAGCTCCGGCTCGATCACCAGCTCGAGGTCGGGCGACTCGCGGATCAGCTCGGCGGCGGCCACCGCAGTCGCCAGGCAGGCCTCGACCGCGTCGCCATAGGCCTGCGTGCCGTAGGCGGCCAGGGAGAACCAGAACGGCAGGCCCCGGCTGCGGCGGGTCAGGTGCAGGGCGTAGTTCGACGGGTTCCAGCCCTCGCTGCCGGTGATGGCCACGTCGAGGTCGAGGAAGCCGGCGTGCTGGGTGTGGG
>JALYYN010000136.1 GCA_030946525.1 Actinomycetota bacterium
GTCAGGGAACTTGATGCCGTCCTGGATGAAGAACACCGGGATGTTGTTGCCCACCAGATCGAAGTTGCCCTCGTCCGTGTAGAACTTCGTGGCAAAGCCGCGCACGTCGCGAGCTGTGTCTGCGGAGCCTCGGGAACCGGCCACGGTGGAGAAGCGAACGAAGGTCGGCGTCGGCCGGGAGGTGTCGCACAGCATCCGGGCGCACGTCAGGTCCTCGAGCGACTCGTACAGCTCGAACACACCATGGGCCCCGGCACCTCGTGCGTGCACCACCCGCTCGGGGATGCGCTCGTGGTCGAAGTGCATGATCTTGTCGCGCAGGTGGTGGTCCTGCAGGAGCGCAGGGCCGCGCGGCCCCACCCGGAGGCTGTTGTCGGTGTTGTCGACGGCCGTCCCGGTGGAGGTGGTGAGGACGTCGCCCTCCTGGGCCCAGGTGGGGGCCACCGCCGTGTCACGGGCGGCCGAGCCCAGCCGGCTCCCGCCCACGCTCGGCTGCGAGCGCTCGGTCTCCGGGCTCGCCGCCGTCGCCGCGACCTTCTTCGCCGACTTCTTGGCGCTCTTGGCGACGGAGTGCGACGCCTCCTTGGCCGCCGTCCTCGTCGCCTTGGCCGCCTTCTCCACCTTCGCTGCCGCCGTGGCCTTCTTCGTCGCCATACGCGTTCCCTCTCAGTCGCCCGGAAGGCGGCTCCTACCCGCTGACGACCTGCCGGAACCGGACGCCGGTCCGGGCCACGATCAGCCCGTCACCGGCGCGATCCGATCCGGGCCCCGACACGCGTCGAGGTGGATCCGCTCACTGCGTGACGCCTTCACCGGGGAGGGTGCTACCAGTGAGATCCCTTGCGCGGCGGCGAGGAGCGGCACCGGGGCGCCGGAGCCGTCGAGCGCCGCCGCGGTCAGGACCACGGCGGCGGCGCTGTAGGTGGCGCGCTCGCCGGCCGGGAAGTGGTCGCCCTGGGGGTGGACCATGCCCGTGAAGTACGAGCCGTCCTCGTGACGGAGGTGGCGGGTCGCGTCGAGCAGGCCGCGGGCGACGTCGACCTCGCCGGCGACGAGGTGGGCCATGGCGCACTCGCTGGTCTCCGCCGCCGTGACCCACGGCTTGTCGGCCACACAACGGACGCCCAGGCCCTCCATGATGAAGCGCCGGGACCCGGCGGCCAGACGGTCGCGGGCCGTCGCCCCGGTCACCACGCCGGTGAGCACCGGGTAATACCAGTCCATCGACCAGCGGTCCTTGGGCAGGAAGGCTCCCGGCTCCTCGGCGATCACCCGGCCCAGGGCGGCGAGCGCCGCCCCCCACGCCGACCGTTCGTGGCCGAGGCGGTCGGCGACGGCCAGGGCGGCCCGCAGGCTGGCGAAGGTGCTCGACGAGGCGGTGAGGAGGGCGAAGGTCCAGGGGGTGCCGTCGCCGTGGCGGGCCCAGATGACCTCGCCCCGCCGCTCCTGCAGGCCGAGGACGAAGGACATGGCGGCATCGACGACGGGCCACATCGCCTCCAGGAAGCCGGTGTCGCCGGTGACGAGGAAGTGGTGCCAGACCCCGGTCGCCACGTACGCTGAGACGTTGGCGTCGAGCGTGGCCACCTCCACCCGACCGCCCCGGTAGTACTGGTGCCACGCCCCGTCGGGCCGCTGGGTGGCGGCCAGCCATCCGTAGGCCGCCTCGGCCGCGGCGCGCCGGCCGCCGGCGTCGAGGGCCATGGCCGCCTCCACGTGGTTCCAGGGGTCCCCGTGGCCTCCGGAGAACCACGGGATCATGCCGTCCGGCTGCTGCACGCCGGCGATCGAGTCGACCGTGGCTGACAGCTCCTCGGCTTCGAGGGTCACGGCTTCGAGGTCACGGCTTCACCGCGTACATCACCAGGCTCTTGCCGAGGACGGGATTGAGCATCCGCTCCGCCACCCGTACGGTCCGGGGTCGACGGGTGATGTCCCAGATCAGGAACCGGTGGTAGATGCGGACGGGCCACCGCCCCGGACGTTCGACGCCGAGCGCGCACTTGAGCCACCAGTAGGGCGAGTGCAGGGCGTGGGCGTGGTGCGACCGGGTGGGGCGCAGCCCGGCGGTGACCATCAGCCACGCCAGCCGGGTCCGCCGGTAGATGCGGACGTGGCCGTCCGGAACGTGGGGGGCGTGGTACTCCTCGGACAGGGCCCAGCACACCCGCTCCGGGAACCAACGGGGCACGGTGACGGCCATGGTCCCGCCCGGGCGCAGGACACGGGCCAGCTCGGCCATGGCGGCCTCGTCGGCGGGAAGGTGCTCCAGCACCTCGGCGGCGATGACCCGGTCGAAGGCGCCGGTGCTGAAGGGAAGGGCCAGGGCGTCACCGTTCACGGCGGTGCCGAGGGCGCCGGCCGGGGCCTCGCCCTCCAGGCGCATGGCGCCCAGCATGGCCGCCGCGTCCTTGGTGTCCCCGGCGTTGCGGTCGAAGGCCACCACGTTTGCGCCCCGCCGGTGGGCCTCGAACGCGTGCCGCCCGCCGCCACAGCCGAGGTCGAGCACCCTGTCGCCCGCCTGCAGCCCGAGGCGGCGGAAGTTGACGGTCAGCACGGGCGGCGGGCGGCGATCACGTCCCGGTAGACGTCGACCGTCGCCTCGGCCGTGGCCCGCCAGGTGAAGCGTTCCAGCACCCGGGCCCGGCCTGCCACGCCGAGGCGGGAGCGGAGCGCGGCATCGTCCAGGGCCCGCACGATGGCGGCGGCCAGCGCGCCGGGGTCGTTGGGCGGCACGAGCAGGGCGCAGCCGCCGTCGGCCCCGACCACTTCGGGCAGGGCGCCACCGGTGGTGGTCACCAGGGGCAGCCCGCACGCCATGGCTTCGACCGCAGGCAGCGAGAAGCCCTCGTAGAGCGAGGGGACGACGGCCACCTCGGCCTCGGCGTACAGCTCGATCATGCGCAGGTTGTCGACCACCCCGGCGATGGTCACCGCTCCCTCGAGGCCCAGGCGCGCGATGGTCGCCGGTACCAGACTGCCGTCGCGGGGCTGGCCGACGACCACCAGCTCGGCGTGACGCTCGGTGCGGACCTTGGCCAGGGCCTCCAGCAGTGGGACAAGTCCCTTGAGGGGGACGTCGGCGCTGGCCGTCGTCATCAGTCGCCCGGGGACGCGGGCGATGTGGGGGAGGGGCCGGAACAGGGCGGTGTCGACGCCGACGGGGACGACCGAGAGCCGCTCCCGCCGCACACCCATCTGCCCGGCGATGTCGCCTGCCGAGGAGTCCGAGACGGTCAGGACGCGAGGCAGGCGGCGGGCCACCCGCTTCTGCATGCGGACGAAGCCGTACCACCTCCGCACGCTGGCCTGCCGCCGCCAACCCTCGGCATGGGAGAGCTCGAGGGCGCGGTCGACGGTGATGGGATGGTGGACGGTGGCGACCACCGGCAGCCCGTCGCGGGCGATGCCGAGCAGGCCGTAGCCGAGGCACTGGTTGTCGTGGACGACGTCGAAGTCGGTCCGGCGGCTGCGCAGGGCCCGCCGGGCCCGGAGGCTGAAGGTCAGGGGCTCGGGGAAGCCGGCCCCGCACATGACGGCGAACTCGGCCACGTCGATGAGGTCACGGAACTCCGACAGGGCCGGGGTCCGGAACGGATCCTGCGGCCGGTAGAGGTCGAGGCTCTCCAGTTCGACGACCGGCACACCGGGGGCGAGACGCGGGTACGGCGGCCCGCTGAACACCTCCACCCGGTGGCCCAGGTCGACGAGCTCCCGGGTCAGGTAGTGGACGTAGACGCCCTGCCCCCCAGAGTGGGGGTTGCCCCGGTAGGCGAGCAGGGCGATCCGCAACTGCTCGGGGCCGGGCACGGGCGACGAGCCTGACCGCGCCCGGCGCGCGAATCAAACGCGCCCCCTCGGGCGATCTGGCTGCC
>JALYYN010000137.1 GCA_030946525.1 Actinomycetota bacterium
CACGATCTCCAGCTCGGCCGGGTCGTGGCCCAGGGCGGCGACGCCGGCCTTGAGCCGGGCCACGTGGCCGTGGTGGTCGGCGCCCCAGACGTCGATGAGCCGGGTGAAGCCCCGGGTGAACTTGTCGCGGTGGTAGGCCAGGTCGCCCAGCAGGTAGGTGGGCTCGCCACCGGTCTTGAGCAGGACCTCGTCCTTCGACAGCCCCAGCTGGGTGGTCCGCAACCACACCGCGCCGTCGGCCTCGTAGACCAGTCCCGAGGCCCGCAGGTCGGCGAGGGCGGCGTCGACCGCCCCCGAATCCACCATGGACTTCTCGCTGAACCAGGTGTCGAACTCGACGCCGAGGCGGGACAGGGCGCCCCCGATGTCGGCCAGCACCCGGTCATGCGCCCACGCCGCAGGGTCCGCGCCGTCGGGCATCTCGGCGGCCCAGTCAGAGATGTACCGGCCCTGGTAGCCCTCCTCCGGCGTGGGCGCACCGGCCTTGGCCGCGGCCAGGGACTCAGCGAAGAGCCCCATCTGCACGCCGCGGTCGTTGACGTAGTACTCGCGGTGCACGCCGTAGCCGCACCGCTGCATGATCCGGGCCAAAGCGTCGCCGTAGACGGCCCACCGGCCGGCGCCGACGTGAAGGGGCCCGGTGGGGTTGGCACTGACGAACTCCAGGTTGACCCGCTCCTCCGTGCCGATCCCGTGCCGGGCGTAGCCGTCGACGCCCTGCTCCAGGACCCGGGTGAGGACGTCGTGCAGCCACCGGTCGTGGAGCCGGAAGTTCACGAAACCGGGCCCGGCGACGGTGACCTCGGCCACGTAGGCCGGTGGATCCGACATCAGCCGGGCGGCGACCGCGTCGGCGATCTCGCGGGGCTTGCGACCGCTGGCCTTGGCCGCGGCCAGGGCCACGCTGGAGGACCAGTCGCCGTGCTCGGGCCGGTTGGAGCGCTCGACGGGGATGCGCTCGGGCACCGGGTCGACGCCGACGTCGCGGAGCGCGCCGCGCAGCGCGGAGGTGAGGATGTCCTGGATCATCGGATGGTGGCCGCGTTACCGGCGCGACTTGGTGACCACCGCGTTGAGCCGGTCGATCAGCTCGAGCGGGTCGAACGGCTTGGTGATGTAGTCGTCGGCGCCCATGTCGAGGCCGTGCTGGACCTCGGACCGCTGGGCCTTGGCCGACAGCAGGATCACCGGCAGATCCTCGGTCCTGGGGTCGGCCTTGAGGTCGCTGAGGACCTGGAGGCCGTCGCGCTTGGGCATCATGATGTCCGAGATGACGACGTCGGGACGCTCGTCGTGGGCCCGCTGCAGCCCCTCCTCGCCGTCCGTGGCGCAGATGACGTCGAAGCCCTCGATCTCGAAGTTGACGCGGAGCAGCTCCAGGATCACCGGGTCGTCGTCGATCACCAGCACCGTCATCTTCCCCACGGCCACCGATGTTACCGGCGGACCGCCGCCCGCTCCCTGAGAGAACGACGGCCGGCCGGGGGATACCATCGGCGGCAGAGCCCGGTAGTTCAGGGCCCTCGTAGCTCAGGGGATAGAGCACCGCCCTCCGGAGGCGGGTGCGTAGGTTCGAATCCTACCGAGGGCGCTCCGCGCTGGAGTCAGGCTGCGGTCGGGTGTGGGCGCGTGGAGGCTGCACGCAGGACGGGTCGGTCGGAGGAGGTGGGGGATGACGGCTCGGTGGCACCACGCGGCGGTCGTCGCCCTGGCCGTCGTGGCGCTGTCGTGCTCGGGCGGAGCCGGCCGGCCGCAGCTGGCGGCGCCCTCGACCACCTCCGACGCCCCTGTCGCCACCGTCGAGGAGACCACCACCGCCCCGGGCCCGTCCGACCCGGCCACGTCGACCAGCGTGGCGGCGGCCGGCGTCTCGACCACCACCGCGCCCTCGACCACGACGCCGGTCGCCGCCACCACTCCCCCGCCGACCGTGCCTTTCGTCGCGTCGCCGCCCACCACCTCGGCGCTGGCGCTCACCCGGGCCGACATCGGTGTGGCCTACCCGTTCGTCCTCGGCACCCAGTGCGGCATCGCCGGCACCCAGTTCGACCAGCGGGAGTGGCGGAACGACCCGGCGCTGGCCGAGCCTGGGGCGCGGCCGGCGGGGTGGAACCCCTCCTACGAGCAGGGCACGATGACCCTGACCTCCAACGACGTAGCGGAGTTCACCTCGGCGGACGGCCTGCGCACCGCCCGGTTCGTGCCCCGACCGCCGGGCAGCGCCGACCTGCCGCGCTGCTTCTGAGGCCCGTTCCCTCGGACGGTGGGCTCGGCTCACGCCGCAGCATCGACCAGCGCGGCGACGGTCGATGCGGCAAAGACCGGCAACCCGGCGGCCGAGCAACTCCACAGCGAAGGCAGGAGTAGGTCAGGTGGTGGGGATATGGACGGTGTAGCGGACGCGCCCGGCGGCGTCACGCACAACGATGGCGTCCAGCCGGTCGGGCTGGAGGCCCACGACCGTGGCCAGGGAGCCGTGGCCGTCCTCGATGGACAGGGTGCCGGCAGGGATCACGGCGGCGCCGCCGGTCGCCACCGCATCAACTGAGAACGACGCGCTCAACCCGTCGGTGCGGTCGAGGCTGACCACCAGCCACGTCGGGCTGTCGCCGTAGACGACGACGCGACACCTCCAGCGCCCGGCGTCGTCCCGTGCCAGCGCGGTGCGGACCGCGGC
>JALYYN010000205.1 GCA_030946525.1 Actinomycetota bacterium
GAGAAGGCTCGTCGACTACCTGGGACGTAGTGAGGGTGCGGGCTCATCGGCTCGTGCAGCCGTCGTGACGATCGCGTACGATCTTGTTGCCGGAGATCGCTTCTACACCACCAGGCGGGACGTCATCCTGCCGGTCGAGTACTCCCTGTACCCGGCGACCCAGCGGCATTGCGTCGCGCCGCGCTACTGACAAACTCCTTGCGCATCCACTGACACCGGTCTTGCGCACCTACTGACACAAGTCCTGCGTTCCCACTGTGACTTGTTTCTGAGTTCGCGATAGAGATCCCGGATTGATCAGTCAGCATCACGGGGTCCCTTGTCGGTTGGATTCGAGGGGTGCTCTCGATGGTAGGCGAGGCGACGGAGACGAGCAGCTTCGAGTCCGGCTTCTCGCGCTTTGCGAATGGCGGCGCCTCGGCCCTCGTGCTCGTCGTCAGGAGTGACGTAGCCGATACCGGCATGAAGCCGAACGCCGTTGTAGTTGGCCCGCACGACGTCCAGCTCGGTCCGCAGGACGGCCGGTTCGGTGATCGTCAGCAGGTGAGGGAACTCGTATTTCAGGTGGCCGAAGAACGTCTCGATCCAGGCCTGGTCCGTCGGCGTGCCCGGTCGCCCGAAGTGCTGGTGGATGGCGCACAGGGCCATGAACTCACGCGTCGAGCCCGACGTCATCTGCGGGCCGTTGTCACTCATGGCCAACAGCACGGGGCGAGACTCGTCGTCGACGCCCGGATCGACCAACCCGTCCTGGCGGGCCTCCACGGCGGCCAGCAGACCCTCGGCCGCCAAGGCGTCGGTGAACACCGCCTGCACCTGGTCGGAGGTCTCCTCGGCCGACACGATGTGGGCGATCCACTTGCGGCTCACCAGATCCTCGATGACCGTCACCGCCACGCCGGCTCGGGTGAAGTGCGTGGTGTCGTAGATCCAGATGGCGTTGGGCCGATACTCGACCCAGTCGGGGAAGGGCTTGGCCACGGGGCGGGCGGGACGTGGCGCCGGATCCAGCGACAGCCCCTGAGCAGCCAGAACGCGCCGCACCGACGACGGCGACACCCACACCCGCTCCAGGTAGGAGCCCCGGTGGGCGAGCTTGCGGTGCGAGCGGTCTACCTCGGCCCACTCGTGGTAGATGGCCACGATCTCAGCCACCTCGTCGGCAAGCAGTCCGTGCATCGGCGATCCGCCGGGGCTGCGGTCGGTGAGCTCGCCGTCGGCGCGTCGGGCGGCCCAGCGATGGGCCCGAACCTCGCCCAGCTCGAGCTGGCGACAGGCTCCCCGCCAGGTCCATCCCTCAGCCGTGGCTGCGTCCAGCAGCCTCAGAAGCGCCGACTTGGTGGCCGCGTCGACGCGCGTGGGGACCCGGCCACTCAGCCCCAGCGCCCTTTTCCCTCCACCAGCATGAGCTTCACCGCCATCTCCTTGAGGGCCTCGCCCAGGCGGGCGGCGTCGGCCCGGGCCGACTCCAACTCGTAGTCGCGCTCTTTGGCCCGCACGCCGGGCCGGGAGTGGGCCAGGGCCTCCAGTGCCCCCTCCTTGGCCACCACCCGGATGCGGGCGATGGTGTTGCGATCGACCTGCCAGTGCTCGGCTGCCTCGCCCATCGTCACCTCCTGGCGGACGAGCTGCAGGTAGATCTCGTACTTCTGCAACGGGCTCAAGAAGCGCTTGGCGCGACGGCCGGCGCGGTCGGTTCCTCGCTCGGGTTCGGGCATGATCAGATCGTCCTCCACGGGTCGTGGAGACCCGCGGATGCTGACTGATTCCCAGGCCGGTCTCTATCGCGAAGTCAGGCGCAAACCACCTCCACCAGCATGAGCTTCATCGCCATCTCCTTGAGGGCCTCGCCCAGACGGGCGGCATCGGCCCGGGCCGACTCCAGCTCGTAGTCGCGCACTTTGGCCCGAGCGCCGGGACGGGAGTGGGCCAGGGCCTCCAGTGCTCCCTCCTTGGCCACCACCCGGATGCGGGCGATGGTGTTGCGGTCGACCTGCCAGTGCTCGGCCGCCTCGCCCAGCGTCACCTCCTGGCGGACGAGCTGCAGGTAGATCTCGTACTTCTGCAGCGGGCTCAACAAGCGCTTGGCACGACGGCCGGCGCGGTCGGTTCCTCGCTCGGGTTCGGGCATGGTCAGATCGTCCTCCACGGGTCGTGGAGACCTGCGGATGGTGACTGATTCCCAGGCCGATCTCTATCGCGAAGTCAGGCGCAAACCAAGGGTGTCCCCGAATGCGCGTGTGCATAACGACACAGGGAATGCGCCCTGAGTCGACGCATGCCGGCTCGACATGGCAGTGGT
>JALYYN010000233.1 GCA_030946525.1 Actinomycetota bacterium
CGCCGGTGGGGCCACCCCCGCAGGCCGCGCCGCCGGGCGGTGGACCACCGACGGCGCCGCCGCCGGGCCCGTCGGCCAGGGCCGTCGTCCCGCTGTCGGTGATCTGGGTGGCGGCCACGGTCGAGCCCGACGTGGCGCCCGACACCCGGACGTTGTCGCCGACCTTCACGTCGACGAGCGCGCTGGCACAACGGTCGACGTGGCCACGGCGGCGTCGACCACGGTCACGGTGACCTCTGCCCTCGGGCGGGAGCCGGTCCGGGAGCGGACACCACATAGCGCCGGTCCGGAAGGGTGACGGTGACCATCCGGGGGACCGTGGTCACTCCCGAGGGGAGTCAGCTACGACGGGCCCCTGGGCACCTGCGGAACGGTTTAGCCGTCGTCCTCGGCGGCCAGGATTCCCGCGACGGCGGCCAGGGCGGTGGCGAGACCGGCGGCCCGTTCGGCGACGGCGGCCAGGTAACGGTCGGCGCCGGCCTGGTCGAGGGGAGGGCGTCCCAGCGAGCGCAGGAGGGCGGCGGGGTCGGTGGCCGGGGTGACCTCGGACGGGCGGCTCGGGTTGGGCACCGCCTTCCAGAAGTCGGCGGCCGCCGCCTCCGGGGGGCGGCCCGGTCGGCGGGACTGGCTGCGGGGATTGCGGCGGGGAGCGCCGCCGTTGCCACCGGCACCGCCGTTGGTGCCGCCCCCGCCCCCGTTGCCGTTGCCGTTCACGCCGCCGCCTCCTCGCCGTCCGGGGACGCCTCCTCGGCCTCGGCGGTGAGGAGCTGATCGGGACGCAGGCCCAGGGCGACGCGGAGCTGGTCGGGGTTGAGGTCGGCCAGGGTGCTCGACTTCGGCAGGACCAGGTCGGCGATGTGACGCTTCCCGGCCACGACGTCTTCCACCCGTTCGTCGACGGTGCCGGGGCAGACCAGGCGGTGGGAGACGACGGTGCGCTCCTGGCCGATGCGCCATGCCCGGTCGCGGGCCTGGTCCTCGACCGCCGGGTTCCACCAGCGGTCGTAGAGCACGACGTGGCTGGCGGCGGTGAGGTTGAGCCCGGTGCCGCCCGCCTTGAGCGACAGGACCAGGGCGCCGGCGCCGGGCTTGGCCTGGAACACCTCGATCATGCGGTCGCGGGCGCCGCGCGACAGGCCGCCGTGGTAGCAGTCGACGGAGGTGCCGGTGCGATCGGAGAGGTGGTCGGCCAGGCGCTTGCCCCATTCGGCGAAATGGGTGAAGACCAGGACCTTCTCCCCGGCCGCGAAGACGGAGTCGACGATCTCCTCGAGCCGGCCGAGCTTGCCCGAGCGGCCGACCAGCGGGCGCCCGTCGTCCTCGTAGGCGGCCGGGTGGTTGCAGATCTGCTTGAGGGCGGTGATGGCGGCCAGGATGTCGCCCTGGCGGCGCTCGCCCTCGCCGGCCTGCACCAGCCGGTCGATGACCGCCTGGTAGAGCCCGACCTGCTCGGGCGTCATGGTGCAGTGGTCGAGCTCGTCGATCTTGTCGGGGAGCTCGGCGGCCACCTCGGGCTCCGACTTGGTGCGACGGAAGACGAGGATGCCGTTGAGGGCCCGCAGGGCGCTCTCGCCGGCCTGGCCGCCGACCTTGGCCTTGGCCGACAGCTGGGCGACGAAGGTGGAGCGGGAGCCGAGCAGGCCGGGGTTGGTGAAGTCGAGGATGGCCCACAGGTCGCCCAGGCCGTTCTCGACCGGGGTGCCGGTCAGGGCGACGCGGCTGCGGGCCGGGATCCGGCGCAGCTCCCGGGCCACGTCGCTGCCCGGGTTCTTGATGGCCTGGGCCTCGTCGAGGACGACACCGGCCCAGTTGCACTCGCTCAGCGCGTCGATGTCACGAACGGCGGTGCCATAGGTGGTGATGACCACGTCGGCCTGCCCCGCCTTGGCCGCCAGCTCCTCGGCCGACGCCCGGGACGCGCCGTGGTGGACGACCACCCGCAGGCCCGGCGTGAACCGGGCGGCCTCGGCGGCCCAGTTCCCCACCACAGCCGGCGGGGCGATGACCAGGGTGGGCTGGCCCTCCCGTGCCTTCGCCACCCGGGACAGGTGGGCCAGCAGCGTGGGCGTCTTGCCCAGGCCCATGTCCAGGGCCAGGCAGCCGCCGAGGCCGGCGGTGTCGAGGAACCCGAGCCAGCCGAGGGCCTCGGCCTGGTAGCTGCGCAGGGTCCCGACGAAGCCCTCGGGCGCGGACACCGCCTCGATGGAACTGGTGCGGGCCAGCAGGTCGGCGGCCCATCCCGCGCCACCGACGCTGGTGCCACCGGCCAGCGGCGACGCTTCCAGCCCGACCGCGTGGCGCAGGACCTCGGCGCCGGTCATGCGCGTGCGCTGGGCCCGTTCGGCCAGGGCGGCGGCCGCCTCCGTCAGGTCGACCCGGTCGACCTCCACCCACCGGCCCCGGGAATGGATGAGGGGTCGGGCCTCGGCGGCCAGGCGGCGGATGTCCTCGGCGGTCAGCTCGACGTCGTCGAACACGGCCGACCACCGCACCGCGGCGAGCTGGTGGGCGCCGACGACCGAGGCGTCGACCGGCTCGGCCGTCAGGCGCAGCGCCGGGCGGGGCTTTCGCCTCGACAGCAGGGGCACCCGGACGTCGAACCCGGCCGCCTCCAGGCTGGCGCCGGTGACGCCCATGAGCTCGAACGCCTCGTCCTGGCTGAGCACGACCTCGCCCCGCCGGTGGCCGCCGGGGCGGTTCAGCAGGGGGAGCAGGCGCTCCAGGCGGGTGGTCTCGTCGGCCAGATGGCGCTTCGACCGGCCGTCGACCAGGGCGACCTCCAGCGGCACCAGCCGGCCCTCCTGGCCGGGGCCAAGGACGGAGAGGAACCAGGCGTTGCCCTTGTCGGGCGGATCGAGCTGCACGACCAGGCGGGCGTCGACCGGGCCCTGCACCGGGTCGCTCCACCGGTCGAGCCGCTCGGCCAGGGCGGTGGCCAGCCGGGCCGGGGCCTCGAAGGGGGTGCCGTCGAGGCTGGTGATCACCGACTCGGACAGGTCGCCGGGCGTGCGGACCACGGGGGGTGCCGCGGGGAGCTCGAGTCGCCCGGCGGCATCGCGCACGATGGCGTCGACCGTCGCCCCAAGGACGGCCAGGGTGAGGGTGCGGGCATCGGAGCGGTCGAGGGCGGCGACGGTGCCGGGCATGGAACGGGCGAGGGAGTCGAGCTTGGCCCGCTCCACCAGCGCTGGCGCCCAACGTACCGCGAAGGCCGGAGGCTTGCCCGCCGGCTCCAGCCGGGGGACGATCGAGCCGCGGGCCACCAGGCCGACGGCCCACGCCGCCACCCGGCCCATCCAGACGATGCCGGCGCCGACACCGTCGGGCCGGTCCCCTGCGCCCACCGCCACCAGCCAGCCCAGGGCCTGGGCCACGCCGATGGCCTGCGCCGGCGCGGCGGTGGCGGACCCGGGAGGCGGGGCGCCAGCGCCCGACGGCAGCGCGATCGGATCGTGCGGCCACCAGCCGTCGGCGGGGGCGTCGACCTCCTTCAGCCGCTGGGCCAGGTCGTCCGGCGCGGCCGGCGCCGCGGCCGGGCCCGCGGCCCAGACCACCAGCCGGCCGTCGTCCCACGACGCCTGGAGCCGCACCTCGCCGGGCCCGTCGAGGGTCCGGTCGTCCTTGGACTCCGGGCGGACGCCGGTCAGTCGGGCGAGGGCGCCCGCCAGCCGGGCCCGCTCGCCCTCGAAGTCGGCCACGACCTGGTCCCGCTCGGGGACCTTGAGGTTGCGGACCCGGGCCAGGCTGGCGTCGGTCTCCCGCAGCAACCGCTGGAGGGCGAACAGCCATTCCGGCCGGTGCTCCTGCAGGAGCGCGACCTCGTCGGGCGTGGCGTCGCCGGCCGCCTCGGCCTCGATCGCCCACGCCAACTCATGGGCGGGCACCCGAACGTCCGCCGGGCCCCGTCCCCCTACTGCCACGTCGTGCATGTGCCTCCGGCACTCGCTACGAAGGCGGGGTTGACAGAACTGCTCTGTTGACAGAACTGCCCTGCACCCGCGCCTTGCCTCTTCTTCCGTGCTGAGCCACGCCTCATGTCTCGAGAGCGCTCGCACCCCTCGTCGCCACCGCCCAGGCGGTCGCTCGACGTAGGAAACCTCCCAGATCATACCCCTGGTCCAAACACATCGGGGTGACACCTCTTTCACATCGTCGACCGGCTCCCCACCGGAGCGACCACGTGGTCCCGGACCAGCCGATCGAGGTGGGGATCCGCGGTCCCCCCCGGACCGCCCCGGCCGGGCCACGTCACCGCCGGGCCGACCACCTCCACCAGCACCGGGTACGCGCCGGCTCCGGGACCGCCGGCGTCGGCCCCCCAGCCCCCGACCGACCCGGCCGACTCCACCACGGCCACGGCCAGCGTGCACACGCCCCGACCCGGTCCCCGCCTCACCGTGCGGGCGTACTGGTCCGCTTCGGCGCGGAAGCGGTCGAGGTGGTCCGGCGTGGCGTCGGCCTTGAACACCGCGATCAGGACGAAGGTGGGGCGCCGGAGCGAGGACCTCCGCCCGATGACCGTCCGTCGACCGGCGACGGAGTCCCGGGTGAGCGTGAAGCCGCCGGCGGCGAGGGACGACTCGATCCGCCGGACCACGCCGAGGCCTGACTCCTCCGCTCCGGGTTCGCCGACCCTCAGTTCCCCTGCTTGCGGGCCCGGATCACCAGGGTCCGGGGCACGAGGTCGTAGGCGTCACGCCAGTGGGCGCTGCGGCGCCCGTCCCCGCCGGGCTCCGGCTCCAGCACGGTGTCGACGCTGAAGTTGGCCCGGGACAGGCCGGTGAAGAGGTCGGAGAACGTGTGGTGGTGGGCCGACAGCGGCAGGCCCTCCCAGTCGTAGTTCACGGTGGAGCGGTCGAAGTAGGAGCGACGGATCAGCAGCGGCTGCTCGGGGTCGTCGTCGTCGATGAGGTGCGAGGAGGGATGGGGCAGGGAGAAGACGAACGGCGAGCCCTGCTTGAGCACCCGGTGGACCTGGCGGAACACCCGGTTCAGATCGTCGACCAGGCCCAGGGCGTAGGCCGAGAGGGCCACGTCGATGCTCTCGGCCCGCAGGAACACCAGCTCGGCCAGGTCGCCGGTGTGCAGCTCGACCTTGACCTCCTCCTGCTCGGCCAGCCGGCGGGCGGCGGCGAGCTGCTCGGCCGCGAAGTCGAGCCCGATGGCGTGCGCGCCCTGCCGCGCCATGGCGACCACGTTGATGCCCGCCCCGCAGCCCAGCTCCAGCACCCGCTTGCCGGCCACGTTGCCGAGCAGGCGGAACTCGGCCTCGGTCCCGATGTCGGGCCCGTAGACCACCGCATCCACGCTGGGCAGCACCCCGCCCCGGCCGCCGTCGGACAGGCGGTTCCACGTGGCGGCGGTGTCGCTCGGCATGCGCCATCTTGGCACTGGTGACGATCCGACACGCCAGGGCGTGTCAGACCGTCACCGGCTCGTGCGTGCGGCTCAGCCGGCGGCGATGAACTCCTCGACCAGGCGCTGGCAGACGTCGTCGTGGTACTGCTCGGGGGGTGACTTCATGAACCACGACGACGGGCCCAGCAGGGGGCCGCCGATGCCCCGGTCGAGGGCCAGGCGGGCGCAGCGGACGGCGTCGATGATGACGCCGGCCGAGTTGGGCGAGTCCCAGACCTCGAGCTTGAGCTCGATGTTCAGGGGCACGTCGCCGAAGTTACGGCCCTCCAGGCGGATATAGGCCCACTTGCGGTCCTCCAACCACGGCACGTGGTCACTGGGGCCGATGTGGACGTCGTCGGCGGCGATGCCGTTCTCGACCTGACTGGTGACCGACTGGGTTTTGGAGATCTTCTTGGACTCCAGCCGCTCCCGCTCGAGCATGTTCTTGAAGTCCATGTTGCCGCCGACGTTCAGCTGGTAGGTCCGGTCGAGGACCAGGCCGCGGTCCTCGAACAGGCGGGCGAGCATGCGGTGGACGATGGTGGCGCCGACCTGGCTCTTGATGTCGTCGCCGATGATGGGCACCCCGGCGGCGGTGAACTTGGCCGCCCACTCCGGGTCGGAGGCGATGAAGACGGGGATAGCGTTGACGAAGGCCACCCCGGCCTCCAGGCAGGCGGTGGCGTAGTGCTTCTGGGCCAGCTCGGAGCCCACCGGCAGGTAGGAGACGAGGACCTCGGCGCCCGACTCCCGCAGGGCCTGGGCCACGTCGACCGGCTCGTCGAGGGACTCCTCCACCGTCTGGCGGTAGTACTTGCCCAGCCCGTCCATGGTCGGCCCCCGCTGCACCGACACGCCGAGCTCCCCGACGGCGGCGAACCGCACGGTGTTGTTCTGTCCCGAGAAGATGGCCTTGCCGACGTCGAGGCCGACCTTGGCCGCGTCCACGTCGAAGGCGGCCACCACCTCCACGTCGCCCACGTGGTAGCCGCCGAGCACCACGTGCATGAGGCCGGGCACCGACTCGGCCGGATCGGCGTTGCGGTAGTACTCCAGGCCTTGGACCAGCGAGCTGGCGCAGTTCCCGACGCCGGCGATGGCCAGACGGATCGGCGACTTCGAGGATGTGCGGCTCATGAGGGATCTCCTCCCTGACGTTCGATGGCGATCAGGCGGTCGAGCCACGAGATGTCTCTCTCGGTGCTCTCGGTCCCGTGGTCGACCAGCGACTGGGTGTACATGTCCATGCGTTCCTTGCGACTGCGGTGGTTGGTGCGGGCCTTGGCCAGCCGCTCCACGAGGAGGGCCCGGCGCCGTTCGAACAGGCCGAGCCGGCGTTCCGGCGGCAGGTGGCGGCAGAAGGCGAGGCGGAGGTTGAAGGCCCGGTCGTCGTCCGCGCTGGCCGAGTCGGCCACGAGGAGCTCCTCGAACAGGGCCTCGCCCCGCTCGGTGACGGCGTAGACCTTGCGGGTGCGCGACGGCCTCGTCGGGCGGGCGGAGGCCCGGCGGGCGCGGTAGGCGGCGGCCTCGCCGGCGATGGAGCCGGTCATGGGCACGACGGGCGCCGGCGGCGCGTCGGGCCCGGTCTCGACGGCCCGGACCGCCCCGGCGGTCTCCAGCCGGGCCAGGGCCGGGTAGAGCGAGCCGAAGGACACGCTCGAGAACGCGCCGAGGGCCTCGGTGAGCCGCTTCTTCAGCTCGTAGCCGTGGAGCTCTTGCTCCTTCAGCAACCCGAGGATGGCCAGCTCCAGCAACGTGCGCCTCTCAGAACGTGCCGCCGTTCAGAGACGACGGTCGACATATCGGTTCGATATATCGGCACCAGTATGCACGGGATGGCGCCACGTGGCAACGCGCCCTGCCGGCTCCGCGGTGACGGGAACCGCTCACGTACGGGCGGGGCTACCATTTCTCCCCGATGGTCTTTGGGCCCGAGTCGCTACAGGCGAGAGGAGCTGGGCAGGCCGCCCGCGCCGGTGAGGTCGACTACCGCCTGGTGCGAAAGCACACCCTCGACGAGTTCAGGCGCGGCCGGCTCAGCCGCCTCGACGTGTGCGACGCCCATCCGGAGCTCCTCCGGGCGGCCCGCAACGTCGGCGAGGCCCGCAGCGAGGACTGCCCCATCTGCGAGGGGCCGAGCCTGACGCTGGTCTCCTTCGCCTTCGGGTCCCGGCTCCCCGCCCACGGGCGATGCATCACCACCCGCAAGGAGCTCACTCAGCTGAAGCGGGGGACGACGGAAGCCACCTGCTACGTGGTGGAGGTGTGCACCGCGTGCTCGTGGAACCAGCTGGTCCGCAGCTTCCGGCTCGGATCGCCCCGGACCTGACCCGCCCGCCATCCATCCGGAAACCTCACCCGGGTAGGCTGCACCTCTCGTGCGCCGTAGCAGTCAGGGGCTTCTGGAGCCCCTCCCACCGCCTACTGCCGCCAACAGCTCGGTCCTCCCCGTCCGCGCCCGGCGTCGCAGCTGGTTCTGGCGCTACCGGCGCGTCTGGTTCCTGCTGGGGCTCCTGGGCCTGACCGCGGTGGCCGGCGCGGCCTGGGTGCTCACCCAGATCCCGCTTCCGCCCGAGACGCCCCTGGCCCAGACCACCGTGATCTACGACGGCACCGGCGCCCAGCTCGCCGAGTTGCACGGGGTGGAGAACCGCTTCCCGGTCAAGATCGAGGACGTCCCCCAGGTCATGGTGGCGGCCGTGGTGGCGGCCGAGGACCGCAAGTTCTTCGAGCACGGGGGCATCGACCCCCTCGGCATCGTCCGGGCCACATGGGCCGACATCCGCCATAAGGGCATCGCCGAGGGCGGCTCGACCATCACCCAGCAGTACGTGAAGAACGCCTACGTCGGCAACCAGTACACCCTCTGGCGGAAGATCCGCGAGGCGGTGATCTCGGTCAAGATCGAGCGCAAGCTCTCCAAGACCCAGATCCTGGAGCGCTACCTCAACACGGTGTACTTCGGGCGGGGCGCCTACGGCGTCCAGGCCGCCTCGCAGGCCTACTTCGGCAAGGACGTGGGCCAGGTCGGGCTCCGGGAGGCGGCCTACCTGGCCGGGCTCATCCGCAGCCCGTCGCTCGGTGACGTGGCCGACGCACCCCAGGAGGCCCACGATCTGCGCTTCATCGTCCTGGCCGCCATGGTCGACACCAAGCAGGCCACCGCCGAGGAGGCCAACGCGGTGGAGGCGGTGCCGCTCACCGACTACGTCATCGCCAAGCCGCCCCCGGACGACTCCGACATCACCATGAAGGGCGTCGGCGCCGAGTACTACGTCGCCTACGTCAAGAAGCAGCTCAGCGACATGTACGGCGAGGACCGGGTCCTGCGCGGCGGCATGCGGGTGTACACCACCCTCGACCCGACCGCCCAGCGCGAGGCCTACGACGCCGTCTACGGCCTGCTCGACCGCGACACCGACCCGGCCGGGGCCCTGGTGTCGCTCGACAACGACGGCCACGTGGTGGCCATGGTCGGCGGCAAGGACTGGTCGACGTCCCAGGTGAACCTGGCCGTCGGGACCGACGGCGGCGGCTCCGGGCGCCAGGCCGGGTCCACCTTCAAGCCGTTCGTGCTGGCCGAGGCCATGCGGCAGAACATCAGCCTGGACTCGACCTTCCCGGGCCCGGCCAAGATCGTCCTGCCCAAGGCCGACAACGGCCAGGACTGGACGGTGAACAACTACGAGAACGCCTCCTACGGGAACATCAGCCTCCTCGACGCCACCATCAACTCGGTCAACACCGTCTACGCCCAGCTCGTCGTGGCCGTCGGCCCCAGGAACGTGGTCGACATGGCCCACCGCCTCGGGGTGGCGTCGCAGCTCGACCCCAACGCGTCGATCGCCCTGGGCACCGCCGACGTGTCCGTCCTCGAGATGGCCGACGCCTACCTGACGCTGCAGACCAAGGGCATGCACGTCGACCCCCGGGTCATCAGCAGGATCCTGCAGGGCGACTCCGTCCTGGTCGACGACCGGCCCAAGACCACCCGGGTGCTCGACCAGCCCGTCGCCGAGAAGGTCAACTACGCCCTCCAGCAGGTCGTCGACCAGGGCTCCGGCGCCGCCGCGACCATCCCCCAGGCCCAGGTGCGGGGCAAGACCGGCACCACCGACTCCTACGGCGACGCCTGGTTCGTCGGCTACACCAGCAAGCTGACCACCGCGGTGTGGATGGGCTACCCCGCCGGCCAGTCCACACCGCTGCTGAACATCCACGGCGTGGCCAAGGTCAGCGGCGGCACCCTCCCGGCCCAGATCTTCCAGCGGTACATGTCCAAGGCCAGCCCGGCCGACGACGCGCCCCCGGCCAAGGCGCCCGACCCGTCCGGCAGGACGCTGGCGCCGGTGGACTCCGTCGCCTCCTCGTCGTCGAACACGGGGACGACGCCCACGACCGCACCGTCCCGCTCCGTCACCACGACGCCGACCACCACCGCCACCGCCGTCACCGAGGCGCCCTCCACGACCATCCGGCCGAGATCGACCGTCCCGACCACGCCCACCACCACGCCGGCCATCCCGGACACCACCGAGCCGCCCACCACGCCCACGACCCGGGTCCCCCGCACGGTCCCCGCGGTGACGCTCCCGCCGGCACGTCCCGAGCGACCCTGACCGGCCCCGGCCCCATCGGGAGGAGCGCCGGTAAGCTGGCGGCGCCGCCGGCAGCCACCGGGCGCGGGACGGCGAGGAGGCTTCCCATGGCCCAGCAGCCAGCAGCGACGGCGCAGCAGGTGCCCGGCCCCGGAGGCCGGTCGGGTAGGAACCGGGTCACGGCGCCCACCGTGCGGGCGCGCAAGGGCACCACCCCGGTGGTGATGGTGACGGCCTACGACGCGCCCACCGCCCGGATCGCCGACGACGCCGGCGTCGACGTCATCCTGGTCGGCGACTCGGTGGCCATGGTGGTCCTGGGCTACGACGACACCCTTCAGGTCACCGTCGGGGACATGGCCCATCACGTGGCCGCCGTCGCCCGGACCCGCCCCCGGGCCCTGGTGGTCGCCGACCTGCCGTGGCTGAGCTACCACCTGTCGACCGACGAGGCCGTCCGCAACGCCGCCACCCTGGTGCGGGCCGGCGCCTCGGCGGTCAAGCTGGAGGGCGGACGGTCGAGGGTGGCCGTCGTCGAGGCCCTGGTCGACGCCCAGATCCCGGTGATGGGCCACCTCGGCCTGACCCCCCAGTCGGTCCACTCCCTCGGCGGCTACCGGGTCCAGGGCCGCCAGGCCGACGGCGCCGCCGCCATCGTGGACGACGCCCGGGCCCTGGCCGACGCCGGCTGCTTCGCCATCGTGCTCGAATGCGTGCCCCGGGAGGTGGCCCGGCTCGTCACCGAGGAAATTCCCGTTCCCACCGTCGGCATCGGCGCCGGCCCCGACTGCGACGGCCAGGTACTGGTCATCCACGACCTCCTGGGCCTGGAAGACCGGATCGCACCGAAGTTCGTCCGCCGGTACGGCACCCTGAAGGCCGACGCGGTCGCCGCCGTCGCCGGCTACGCCGATGACGTCCGGGCCGGCACGTTCCCGTCCGACGCCGAGAGCTACCACCTCGCCGACGGGGTGGCCGCCTCGCTTGACGCCCGCCATCCGTCCCCCGGGGAGACGCCGGGCGGCCGGTCCGCCGGCGGAACGCCGGGCAGCCGGTCCGCTTGAAGCCGAGGATCCTCCGCTGGGCCGTGGTCGGCCTGCTGGTCGTCGGTGGGCTCGCGTTCGTGGTCAAGGGGGCGAACGGGCCGGCCAATCCCTCCTTGGCCCCCGCCGGCGGGCAGGTCGGGATCAACCGCACCCCATTCGGCGACTTCGGCGAAATCGCCTTCCGGGTCGAGGGTGGCAGCGGCGCCGACGTCGCCGCCCGAGCGGCGGCGGTGCGCTGCGCCCTGCTGGCCGACACCGAAGCCCGCCAGGAGCTGGGCCTCATGAACCGCACCGACCTGGGCGGCTACGACGGGATGATCTTCAAGTTCGCCGCCGACACCAACGTCGCCTTCTA
>JALYYN010000289.1 GCA_030946525.1 Actinomycetota bacterium
GGCCGACGGGGTCGTCGCCGCCCGCCAGGTGCCAGGCGTAGTGGGCATGGAGGCACTTCACGCCTTTGCGGGTGCCGGCCACGCCCCCCGAGGGGCGGGGGCCGGCGTGGTCGGGGGGCAGGGCGGCATCGCGCTCGGCGGCGTACCGGGCATGGGCCGCGGCCACCTCCCCGGTGTCCACCGCCCGCTCGGCGGCCCGGACGCCACCGGAGGCCTCCAGCGTGCTGACCGTCCGGCGCAGCTCCTCGTCGACGAGCCAATAGAGCGTCGGCATCGGCGTCCCGTCGGCCAAAAGCGGGGCGTTGCGGATCACGACCGGTCTGCCGTCAGGTCGGCGGACGACGACTTCGAAGTCGCCCTGCGGGGGCCGGCCGAGGAGCAGGGCCACTGCGGCCCGGTCGTCGGGCTGGCCGCCGTCGGGGAAGCCGTCATCGGGCAGGCGGAGGTCGGACGGCGCGTCATCCATCCGCGGTGACACCGAGGCGCTCGCGTAGCTGGCGGGCCAGGGAGGGGCCGGTGGCGGCGTCGTCGTGCTTGAGGAAGACGTAGACGTCCCGGCCGGCCGCCGCCGCGCCGGCCAGGCGCGTCGCCCACGTGTCCAGCTCGGCCGGTGTGTAGCCCTGACGGCGCAGGCGGACGTAGGCGATCGGTCCCACCTCGGGTACCGATCCGGCCACGCAGTCCGCGGTGTCGGTGGCCACGAGCGTGGCGCCCGCCCGGTCCAGCCGGCCGAGCACCTCGGGAACGGCCCATGCCCCGCCGAGCTCGAAGGCCGGCGGCGGACCGCCGGCCAGCGCGGCCAGGATCCGGTCGAGGCGGTCGAGGTCCGGTTCCTGGTGGGGGAGCGACAGCAGCACGGGGCCGAGCCGGTCGCCCAGAGGGGCGACCGCGGCCAGAAGGCCGGCGACCCGGTCCTCGACACCGTCCAGGTCCCGGCGGTGGGTGATGCCCAGGTGGGCCTTCGGGGCGAAGCGGAAGCCGGCGGGGACGGCGTCGACCCACTTGGCGAGCGCGGCGGCGGTGGGCAGGCGGCGGTAGGTGGCGTGGGCCTCGACCGTGTCGAACTCCGCCGCATAGAGGCCGAGCATGCGGGCCGGCGAGGTGCCTACGGGGTAGAAGGGTCCGACCCATGCGGGATACGACCATCCGCTCGTCCCGACGTACAGCCGTCCACCGCTTCCGACATCCTGGCGGCTCATCGGCCCAGCGTAGGGCGGCCTAGAAGATCGCGGTGATGCGGTGCCAGAGCGACGGTGACCGGTGGGCGGTGGCGGCCGGGGCGGTTGTGGTCGGCGGCGAGGAGGCCTGGGGCGGGATGAAGTAGACCTCCTCGCCCGGCTTCACCAGGTTGTAGCCCCGGGCCAGCCGCTCGATCTCGGCGTCGGTTCCGAGCTGGGCCGTCCGGTCCTGAAGGGCCTGGTTCTCGGCGCCCAGCCGGCGCACCTGGGCGGCGAGCACCTGGTGCTGGTGGCGCTGGTCGAGGTAGGCCCGGGCCGGGAAGACGGCCAGGACCAGCACGCCCACCAGCGCCAGCGCGGCGAAGAGCAGTCCGGCCCGGCCCCTCATACCGGCCCCCGGTTCACGAGGGGGCTCCGGCCCGCCGTGACAGGGCGGCGCCACCCCAGTAGGCCGCCGACTCGCCCAGCTCTTCCTCGATGCGCAGGAGCTGGTTGTACTTCGCCACCCGCTCGGACCGGGCCGGGGCGCCGGTCTTGATCTGACCGGCGTTGGTGGCGACGGCCAGGTCGGCGATGGTCGTGTCCTCGCTCTCTCCGGACCGGTGGGAGATGACCGAGCCATAGCCCGACCGGGTGGCGAGGGCGACGGTGTCGAGGGTCTCGGTGAGGGTGCCGACCTGGTTCGGCTTGATCAGGATGGCATTGGCCACGCCGGCGCCGACACCCCGCTCCAGGCGCTCGGCGTCGGTGACGAACAGGTCGTCGCCCACCAGTTGGACGTGCGTGCCCGCCAGCCGGGTGAGGGCGGCCCAACCGTTCCAGTCGTCCTCGGCCATGCCGTCCTCGACCGAGACGATGGGGTAGCGGGTCGCCAGCTCGGCCAGGTAGGCGGCCATGTCCTCCGACGCCAGCGACCGGCCCTCCCCGGCCAGGGTGTAGGTGCCCGTGGCGGCGTCGTAGATCTCGGTGGCGGCCACGTCGAGGGCGATGGCCAGCTGCTCGCCCGGCTGGTATCCCGCCGACTCGATGGCGTCGAGCAGGACCCGGACACCGTCCTCGTTCGAGCTCAGGTCGGGGGCGAAGCCGCCCTCGTCGCCCACCGCGGTGGAGAGCTTCCGGCCCTCCAGCAGCCGGGCGAGGGCGTGATAGGTCTCCACGCCCCACCGCAGGGCCTCGGAGAAGGAGGCGGCGCCGACCGGGACCAGCATGAACTCCTGGATGTCGAGGTTGTTGGGCGCGTGGGCCCCCCCGTTCAGGACGTTCAGCATGGGCATGGGGAGGACGTGGGCGTTGGTGCCCCCGATGTGGCGGTACAGCGGCAGGTCCAGCTCGTCGGCCGCGGCCCGGGCCATCGCCAGGGACACGCCGAGGATGGCGTTGGCGCCCAACCGGCCCTTGTTGTCGGTCCCGTCCAGGGCGACGAGCTGGGCGTCGATGCCCCGCTGGTCGAGGGCGTCCCAGCCGATCAGCACGTCGGCGATCTCGCCGTTGACGCTCTCGACCGGCCCGGCGACCCCTTTGCCACCCCATTCCGGCCTGCCGTCGTCGCGCCGTTCGACGGCTTCGTGGGCGCCGGTGCTCTTCCCCGAGGGCACGCTGGCCCGGCCGCGGGCCCCGGTGGCCAGGGTCACCTCGACCTCGACCGTCGGGAAGCCCCTCGAGTCGAGAATCTGCCGGCCCCGGACCTGCTCGACGCTGCTCACCCTGTGACCCCTGGTACTCGTGATGTGCTGCTCATGATGTGGACGTGGTTGCTGTTGCTCCTGTGGTTCCTGTGGACAAAGTTAGCGGAGGACGCAGCCCGTCTCCGGCATTCGGGGGTGGCGGGTCCAGCCCGTGGCTGCGCCGGGCCAGACTGGCCGCCTGAACGTCTTCGACCTGCTCGTGCTGGGCGTGGTGTTGTCCGCCGCGGTGGGCGGCTACCGGCTGGGCTTCGTCGCCAGGGTCACCTCGTGGGTGGGCCTGGCCGCGGGGGTCATCGGGGCGGCGTGGCTGGCGCCCCGGGCCCTCGAATGGTTCCCCGGCGGCGATGCCCAGACCCGACTGCTCATCGCGGTGGCGGTCTTCCTCTTCCTCACCACCGCCGGCGCCAGCATCGGCGCCATGGCCGGGTCGACGGTGCGCAGGCTGCTCCCGCCCGGGACGGGCCTCCCCCAGGTCGACCGGGTCGCCGGCGGCGTGATCGGCGGCGTGGGCGCCGCGGTGTTCGTCTGGCTGCTCATCCCGACGCTCGCCGAGGTCCCCGGCGTGGTCTCGCAGTTGGCCCGCAACTCGACCATCGCCCGGAGCATCGACCGCTACGCGCCCGAGCCCCAGGCCCTCCAGGACCTCCGCCGGCAGGTCGCCGAGGTCAACTTTCCCCAGGTCTTCTCCCGCCTGGGACCGTCGCCCACGGCCGGGCCACCGCCGGGCGAAGTCGCCATTCCGGCCGCCCTGCGCGCCCGGGTGTCGGCCTCGACGGTCAAGGTCACCGGGACGGCGTGCGGGAGGGTGCTCTCGGGGAGCGGGTTCGCGCCGTCGCCGGACATCATCGTCACCAACGCCCACGTGGTGGCCGGCGTCTCCAAGCCGTCCGTACTGCGGCCCGACGGCCGGCGCCTGCCGGCGACCGTCGAGGTCTTCGACCCCCGGCGGGACCTGGCCGTGCTCCGGGTGAACAACCTGGGCGAGGATCCGCTGCCGGTCGCCTCCGGCAGCGAGGGCGAGGAGGGGGCGGTGTTCGGCCACCCCAACGGCCAGGACGAGCTGGCGGTCATCCCTGCCCGGATCGAGACCAAGCTGACCGCCCAGGGCATGGACCTCTACGGCACGTCGCAGACCCGCCGGGAGATCTTCGTCCTCGCCGCCGCCCTGGTTCCCGGCGACTCCGGCGGCGCGCTGGTCGACACGTCCGGCGAGGTGGTGGGCGTGGCCTTCGCCGTCGCCCCGGACAAGCCCTCCACCTCCTACGCGCTGACCAGCACGGAGCTGCGGGCGATCCTCAACGTGCCCCGGCAGGGGACGGTCGACACGGGAGCCTGTCTCCGCAGCTGACGCCCGCCGGTCATGCCTACGGGCGGGCATTGTCAGAGGCGCTCCGGTGGCAGGCGGTAAGGTTGGGGCCGTGGCGAGATTCGGCGCAGTCGTCACCGCCATGGTCACACCCTTCGACGGCGAGGGGGGTCTGGACCTGGACGGGGCGGCGGCGCTGGCCAGGTGGCTGACCGGGCACGGCAGTGACGGGCTGGTCGTGGCCGGCACCACGGGGGAGGGGTCGACCCTCACCGACGACGAGAAGCTCGATCTGTGGCGGGCGGTGGCCGAGGCGGTGACCGTCCCGGTGATCGCCAACACCGGCAGCAACGACACCGCCCATTCCGTGCACCTCAGCCGCCAGGCGGCGGGGTCCGGCGCCGCCGGCGTGCTGGCCGTCACGCCGTACTACAACCGGCCCTCCCAGTCCGGCATCGAGGCCCACTTCCGGGCCATCGCCGAGGCCACGGAACTGCCGGTGATGCTCTATGACATCCCCGTCCGCAGCGGTCGCAAGATCTCCCATGACGTGCTGGTGCGCCTGGCGCAGGCCGTCCCCAACATGGCCGGGGTCAAGGACGCCGCCGCCGACGTGGCCGCCACCGCCCGCCTCATCGCCGCCGTCCCGGCCCCCTTCGAGATCTACAGCGGCAACGACGATTACACCCTCCCCCTGCTGGCCCTCGGCGCGGTCGGCGTGGTGGGGGTCGCCACCCACTGGATCGGCCTCGAGATGGCCGAGCTCATCGCCGCCGCGGCCAAGGGCGACCTGGCCACCGCCCGGGAGATCAACGGACGCCTGCTCGAGTCCTACCTCTTCGAGACGGGCGACGCCGCTCCGAACCCCATTCCGGCCAAGGCCATGATGCGCACCCTCGGCCTGCCGGTCGGTGAATGCCGCCTCCCCATGGGTCCCGCGCCCGCAGGCCTGGAGGATCGTGCCCGAGAGGTCTACGCCTCCCTCCATGACTGAGCGGCACACGGCTGCACCCGACAACTCCTGAGACACAGGACGACTGAGAGCCCCTAATGCCTGATCGCGCCTCCAAAGGCACTGCCTCCTCCAAAGGCACTGCCTCCACCAACGGCAGTGTCCGTATCACCTTCCTCGGCGGCCTCGGCGAGATCGGGCGAAACTGCGCCTGCATCGAGCAGGACGGCCGCATCATGATCCTCGACTGCGGGCTCATGTTCCCCGACGCCGAGATGCCGGGCGTGGACCTCGTCCTGCCCGACTTCACCTGGCTGCGCCAGAACGCGTCCCGGGTCGAGGGCTGCATCCTCACCCACGGCCACGAGGACCACATCGGGGCCCTGGGCTTCCTCCTACGCGACCTGTCATTCCCCATCTTCGGCTCGGCCCTCACCCTGGGTCTGGCCAAGAACCGCATCGACGAGGCCGGGATGCTGGGTCGGACCAAGCTGATCCCCGTCGCCGACGGCGAGCGGCGGCGCATCGGCCCGTTCGACTGCGAGTTCATCCCGGTCACCCACTCGGTGCCCCACGGCTTCGCCACCGCTTTCCACACGCCGCAGGGGGTGATCCTGCACTCGGGCGACTTCAAGATCGACCTGACTCCGGTCGACGGGCGGGTCACCGATCTGGCCCGCATCGGCGCCATCGCCAAGGAGTCGGGCATCCGGTTGCTGCTCGCCGACTCGACCAACGCCGAGGAGCCCGGCCACACCGTGACCGAACGGTCGGTGGGCAAGGTCCTCCGCGAGATCTTCGCGGCCAGCCCGGGCAAGCGCATCGTGACCGCGTGCTTCGCCAGCCACATCCACCGCATCCAACAGATCGCCGACGCGGCCATCGCCAACGGCCGCACCGTCGCCACCCTGGGCCGGTCGATGCTGAAGAACGTCGCCCTGGCCCGGGAGATGGGCCTGCTCCACATCCCCGACGGCTCCATCGTCGACATCGAGAAGATCGATTCGCTCGAGCCCGGCAAGATCTGCGTCATCTCCACCGGATCCCAGGGCGAGCCGATGTCGGCCCTGTCCCTCATGGCCGCCGGCGAGAACAAGTGGCTCAAGCTCGACGAGGACGACGTCGTCATCCTCAGCGCCCACGCCATCCCCGGCAACGAGTACAGCGTGAACAAGGTGATCGACG
>JALYYN010000293.1 GCA_030946525.1 Actinomycetota bacterium
GTCTCGCCGCGCGTGCCCGACACCGCCCCGCGCTTCGGCGACGTCCCCGAGACGCCGCCCGAGCCCCGGCCGCCGCTGCGGTTCCCCGGCGCCGATCCCGCGTCGGTGAGCAAGCCTCCCGTCGCCGTGCCCGAGCCGCCTCCGCCGCCGCCCGCCCCACCGGCACCGGTCGCGGCCCCTCCGGCGCCCGGCAGCCTGGGCCGGATCCCCACCGACGCGCCGTGGCCCGACTTCCTCGGCACCGACACGGCGGCCGGCTCGGAGCCCAGCCCGTTCTGGGACCCGCCGGCCGTCGCCACCGCGCCCCGCGGCCGTTTCGAGGAGCTGGTCACCTCTCAGAACGAGCTCCCGCCCCTCGGCCCCGACCCGGAGCCCGGTCCCGGGCGCCCGGTGATGCCCGACCGCCAGGTCGGCCCCGACCGCCCCCTCACCACCGACCCCGTGTCCGGCCAGTGGGCGGTGGCATCCGGCCTGGGCGGCGGCATCGAACCAACGGGTGGGTCCCGGCGCAGTCTGCCGGGGCCGGAGCCCGAAGCAGGCTCCCCGTCGTCGGACTGGGACCGGCTCACCGGTTCCGCCAGTGGAGGGGGCCAAGTGGGCGAGCGCCGGGGGTGGGATTCCTTCGACGACGGCGACGACCTGTTCGGCGGCCGGCCACCGGCGGCGGCGGCCGCCCCCGACGACTCGGGGACGATGGCGCTGCCCCACTGGACGGAGCCGGCCACCGGTGAGGTGCCGACCATCCTGGCCGACTCGCCGCCCCCCGAGGCCGCTCCTGACGAGGAGCTGAGTGCGTGGTCGGCGCTGTCCACCGGGCCCCGCTGGCGCGACCAGCCGGCCGACTGGGACGAGGCCGACTTCTCCGACACCGTCCTCGACGATCGTGAGGCCCGGCTGGGCGCCCTGCGCGACCAGCCCGAGGCCGACGACGAGGGCGACCTGTTCGCGTTCGACGAGCCGGTGCCCGAGGCACCTGCCGCCGCGGCACCCGCAGTCAGGAACCGGGGCGGTCGCACGGCGACCAAGACCCGCACGCCGGCCCGGACGCCCCGGCCGCCCCGGGGCGGCAGCGTTGTGCCCGGCGGCGCCCCTCCGGCTGCTGCCCCCGGCACCGGCGGGGGCAGCGAGCTCACGACGAGAGTGGTGACCGGCGTGATCGCCGCCGGGGTGGTCCTGGTGGCCGCCGTGCTCGGTCCGGCCGCCCTGGTCATCGTGGTGACGGCGGCGATCACCATGGCCGCCGCCGAGCTGTTCCAGGGCCTGCGGGCGCGCGGCTACCAGCCCGCGACCCTCCTGGGCCTGGTCGGCTGCGCCTCGATGGTGCTGGGCACCTACTGGCGCGGCGAGGCGGCCTTCCCCCTCGTGCTGTCGATCATGGTCATCTTCAGCTTCCTCTGGTACCTGACCGGTGTGGTGCGGGCCCGGCCCACGCAGAACATCGCAGTGACGCTGTTCGCCTTCCTGTACGTGGGCTTCCTCGGCAGCTTCGCCGCCCTCTTCCTCCGGGTGCCCGACAAGCGGGGCGTCGGCCTGCTCCTCGGTGCGGTGATCGCCACCGTGGCCCATGACGTGGGGGCCTATCTGGTGGGCAAGTACGCGGGCAAGACGCCCCTGGCCCCCGAGCTGTCGCCCAACAAGACCTTCGAGGGCCTGGTCGGCGGGGTCCTGGCGTCGGTGGCGGTGAGCATGGTCATCGTCGGCCAGATCGGGCCGTGGGACGTGGGCAAGGCGTTCTGGCTCGGCGTGGTCGTCGCCGTGGTCGCCCCGCTGGGCGACCTGTGCGAGTCCATGATCAAGCGGGACCTGAACCTCAAGGACATGGGCAAGCTGCTCCCCGGCCACGGGGGCGTGCTCGACCGCATCGACGCCCTGCTCTTCGTCGTGCCCGCCACGTACTACCTGGTGCGGCTGATTTTCTGAGACTTCGACCTCACTCCGTTCGGTCGAGTTGACCGCGCTAAGGCCGACCGGCACAGCCGGTCGGCCTTCGCCGATTCCTTTCCGGCCGGCAGCCGGGGGGGCCGCCTCCGGCGGCGTCCACGGCCTCCGGCACCGCGCTCGATGAAGACGATCAGTGTCGTCGGCTCCACCGGGTCGATCGGGACGCAGACGCTCGAGGTGGTCGCCGCCGAGCCGGATCGGTACCGGATCGTCGCCCTGGGGGCCAACCGGTCGGTGGACCTGCTGGCCGCCCAGGCCGCCGCCGTCCGGCCCGAGGTGGTGGCCATCGCCGACGCCGCCCTCGCCGGCGAGCTGCGGGCCAGGGTCACGAAGGGGGTCGAGGTGTGGGCCGGGCCCGAGGCCCTGGCCGCCATCGCCCGGGACGCCGACGTGGTGGTCAACGGAGTGGTCGGCTTCGCCGGGCTGCCCGTCACCCTGGCCGCCCTGGAGGCGGGCCGCCGCCTGGCCCTGGCCAACAAGGAGTCGCTGATCGCCGCCGGCCCCGTGGTCCAGCGGGCGCGGGCCACCCCGGGGGCCGAGATCATCCCGGTCGACTCCGAGCACGCCGCCGTCCACCAGTGCCTGCGGGCGTCGGATCCCGGCGGGCCCGACCGGGTGGCCCGCATCGTTCTCACCGCCAGCGGCGGGCCCTTCCGGGGCCGGTCGGCGGCCCAGCTGGCCGAGGTGACCGTGGCCGACGCCCTGGCCCATCCCACGTGGTCCATGGGCCCGAAGATCACGGTGGACTCCTCCACCCTCATGAACAAGGGCCTGGAGGTGATCGAGGCCCACGAGCTGTTCGGCGTGGACTACGCACGGATCGAGGTGGTCGTGCACCCCCAGTCGATCGTGCACTCCATGGTCGAGTTCAGCGACGGCGCCACCGTGGCCCAGCTGTCCATGCCCGACATGCGCCTGCCCATCGCCTACGCCCTGGCCTACCCCGACCGGGGCGGGGTGGCCTTCGGCGCCCTGGACTGGTCGGCCGTCGGCCGGCTGGACTTCGAGGCCCCCGATCTGGAGGCGTTCCCGTGCCTCGGCCTGGCCTACGAGGCGGGCCGGGAGGGGGGGACGATGCCGGCGTGGCTCAACGCGGCCAACGAGGTGGCGGTGGCCGCCTTCCTCGCCGGGACTATTCCGTGGAAATCCATTGCTGATGTAGTCAAGGAGACACTTGTGGGGCATCATGGAACGAACCCCGCGAGCGTCGACGTTGTGATGGATGCCGACCGGCAGGCGCGGGAATCAGCAAGGCGGGTCGTAGAACGGAGAGCAGCAGCTTGACGCAGACCAGCCCCACCCAGGTGATCGAGGAGCCGGTGAC
>JALYYN010000300.1 GCA_030946525.1 Actinomycetota bacterium
TCCCCAGGTTATCCACTTGTGGTGTTCCAATGGATTTCATATCCTCATCCCTCCGAGCAGGGTTGGCGACCGGGTGTGGGCGAGGCGGAAGGCGGGACGGAATGGCGCAGCAGGTCCGCACGGCGGGACGGGAGGACTCCTCCGGCGGCGCGTCCGGACGTCCGGACCGAGCGTCGGAGCCCGGCCCGCACCGTCCGCCGGAGGCGCGGTCTGCCCGGCAGCCGAGCGGTGGTCGGCGGCCTGCTGGTCGCGGTCGCCGCGGTGGGCATGTTCGCGGCGTCGAGCCGATCAGGGGCCGGTCCCCGCCGCTCCTACGTGGTCGCCACGCACGCGCTGGCCGCCGGCGCCCGGCTGCAGTCGTCCGATCTCCAGCTCGTCCCCATGGATCTCGGGGCCGCCCTCCGGACTCACGCCTTCGAGAGCCCGCAGCCCCTGCTGGGCACCACCCTCGTCGTCCCGCTGGGTTCGGGTGAGCTCGTCCAGGCCAGCGCCGTGGTGGCCCGCAAGGGCGACGCAGCCAGCCGTGAGATGTCGTTCACCCTCGAGCGCGGCCAGGTGAGCCCCGGCGTCAAAGAAGGGGAACGGGCCGACCTGCTGGCCAACTGGAACACCGGCAGCGACGCGTTCACCTCCGTCGTGGTCCGCCAGGCCCTCATCGTCGCCATCGAGCGACCACGGACGTCCTCGGGCGACACCGGCCCGGCCACGGTCACCGTCTCCGTCGACGATCCCAACGACGTCCTGGCCCTCGCCTCGGCCGTCCAGCTGGCCAAGATCACCCTGGTCCGGGCCACTGGGGCTCCGCCGCTGCCCCCGGTCACGCCCACCTACCGGGTCGGCAGGACCTGATGGCCGCCGAGCGCTTCGTCGTCCTCGGGCTGGCCCCGGCCCGTGCGACATGGTTCCGGTCGGTCGGCCTGTGGGCGAACAGCGGGGCGCTGCCCGCCGAGTTCGTCCGCTGCATCTCAGCGGAGGAGGTCCGGGCCCGGCTGGCGTCGGGCCGGCCGTTCTCGGCGCTGATCGCCGACGCCGGCCTGCCGGCGGTCGACCGAGATCTGGTGGCGGCCGCGTGCTCGGCCGGCTGCGCGGTGCTGGTGGTCGACGACGGCCGGGCGACCCGGGACTGGCTGGAGCTGGGCGCCGCCCGCGTGCTACTGCCGACGTTCGGGCGCGACGAGCTGGTCGCCGCCCTCACCGCCTGCGCCCACCCGGTGCGCCGGGGTGAGGCCGATGCCACCTCGCTGCTCTCCCGTCCTTCGCCGGCGGCGTGGCGGGGCGCCGTCGCCGCGCTCACCGGGCCCGGGGGCACCGGTGTATCGACGGCGGCCATGGCGCTCGCCCAGGCCCTGGGGGACGACGTCCGCCACGGCGGCATGGTCCTGCTGGCCGACCTGCGCCTGCATGCCGAGCACGCCGTCCTCCACGACGCCGGTGACGTCCTGCCGTGCGTGCAGGAGCTGGTGGAGGCGCACCGCTCGGGCCAGCCCACGGCGGACGACGTCCGCTCGCTGGCCTTTTCCGTGCCCGATCGCCGGTACAACCTGCTCCTCGGCCTGCGGCGGGCCCGGCACTGGCCCGTGATCCGGCCCCAGGCCTTCGAGGCGGCGTTCGACTCGCTGCGCCGGGCGTGGGGCGTGGTGGTGTGCGACATCGACCCCGACCTCGAGGGCGAGGACGACGCCGGTTCCATCGACGTCGAGGAGCGAAACGTCATGTCCCGGACGGCTGCGGACCAGGCGGACGTGGTCTTCGCCGTCGGCCTGCCCGAGCTGAAGGGCGTCCACGGGCTGGTCCGGGTCCTCGAGGAGCTCATCGGCTTCGGCACCGACGCCGCCCGCATCGTGCCCGTCTTCAACCGGGCGCCCCGGTCGGCTCGTGCCCGGGCCGGGCTGGCCGAGGCCCTGGCCGAGCTGACCTCGCCGTTCTCCGGCGGCCGGCTGGCGAACCCGATCCACCTGCCCGAACGCAACGTCGAAGCCGACCTCCACGACGGCGCCCGCCTGCCCGCCGCCCTCGGGGCTCCCCTGGCCGGGGCGTTCCGGGCCATGCTCGAACGGGGCCGGCCCGAGCCGGCCACCCCGCTACCCGAACCGGTGCGCCCCGGCTCGCTGGGCCACTGGAACGAGGAGGCGCTCGGATGACCGGCCCCGCCGGCTGCGTGGGGAACGCAACGCCCGCTGCGTGCGGAACGCAAATGCCCGCTGCGTGCGGGACGCAAATGCCCGCTGCGTGCGGGACGCAACGCCCGCTGCGTGCGGAATGCAACGAGAAGGGCCGGTCCGTGGAGCACCCACCGGGCCACACACCCGAACGGAGCGTGGATCGGTGAACGAGCCCCGGCCCACCGAGGTCTCCCCCCTGCAGGAGATCGAGCGGCGGGTCCAGCTGCGCGCCAAGGAGACGTCGCTGGACATGGCCGGCGAGGGCGGGAAGGCCCAGCTCCGAGGCCTCATCGCCAAGGAGGTGGCGGCGTGGTCGGACGACTACAAGCGGGGCCTGCGCGCCTTCGATCTGGCCGACCCCGACGTGGTGGCCGAGCGGGCCTTCCGCAACCTGGCCGGATACGGCCCCCTCGAACCCCTCCTCGCCGATGACGACGTGTGGGAGATCATGGTGAACGCCCCCGACCAACTTTTCGTGAAGCGGCACCGGGGCACCAGCGGCTACCACGACGAGGCGTTCAACGACGACGACCACGTCGTCCGCACGCTCACCAAGATCCTCGACGAGGCGGCCGGATCCCACCGCAAGCTCGACCCGGCCGAGGGCCTGCAGGATGCCCAGCTCGACACCGGCGCCCGGCTCCACATCGTCCACGGTGACGTCGGCCGGGACGGTCATGTCCTGGTCAACATCAGGAAGTTCACCGGTGTGGCCTACCGCAGCCTCGACGAGCTGGTCGAGCGCGACATGCTCGACACCCGCGTCGCCACCTTCCTTCGCGCCTGCGTGCGGGCACGGCTGTCGATCGTGTTCTCCGGCGCGCCCGGCTCCGGCAAGACGACCCTGCTGTCCTGCTGCGCGGCCGAGCTCGACCCGGCACTGCGCGTCGTCGTGGCCGAGGAGGTCTTCGAGGCCGACCTGCCACTGCCCAACGTGGCGTCCATGCAGACCCGTCCGGCCCGCCCCGATCGCCGGGAGGTCGACCTCCGCCGCCTCGTCTCCGGGTTCCTCCGCATGGCGCCCGACATCGCCGTGGTCGGCGAGGTGCGCGACCGGGAGGCGCTGCCGTTGCTGCTCACGCTGTCGTCGGGCGTGAAAGGCTACTACACCACCATCCACGCCGGCTCGGCCCGCCAGGCCCTCACCCGACTGCGGTTCATCTGCCAGCTGGCCGACACGGCCAACGAGCTGCCCATGTCGGCCCTGAGCTCCCTGGTGAGCGAGGCCATCGACATCGTCGTGCACTGCAGCCGGGCTGCCGGCCGGGTGCGGGTCAACGAGGTCATCGCCGTCGAGGAGGCCCAGACCGGCCCGGACGCCGTGCAGTTCACCGCCACCGAGCTGTTCGCCAGGCCCGGACCCGACGAGCCGCTGACCTGGAGCGGCAACCTGCCGGTGCGGGCGACCCGGGCGTTGGAAGAGGGTGGCTACGACGTCCGCGAGCTGCTCGACGGCGGGGGCGCCAGAACCCGCGCCGTCCGCGCCGTCCGCTCCCCCGGAGCCGCAGCGGCCCCACGGGTACGTAAGACGAGGAGCGCGCCGTGAACGCCGGCGTGCCCGTGGTGCCGGTCGTCATCGCCCTGTGCGCGGCCTACGGCGCCTTCCTTCTCTACACCTCCGTCACCCTGGGGTGGAGCGGCCTCGGCGTGGGCCCGGGCCGGCTGCGGGCCGACGCCCGACCCGGACCTCGTGTCCGAGCCGAGCAGTGGCTCGCCCAGGCCGGCCTGGAGGACGTCGGAGTCGCCGAGTTCGTGACGGTGATGGCGACGCTGTTCCTGGTCGGCACCGGGCTCACCTTCGTCCTGCTGGGCGCCGTCCTGCCCGCCCTGGCCGTGGGCGGCTTTGCCGCCACCTTCCCGGCCGGTTCGTACCGGGCCCGCCGCCAGCAACGCCGGATGCGGGCCGCCGAGAGCTGGCCCCGCATGATCGAGGAGATCGCCCTGCTGACGGGGTCACTCGGGCGCTCGGTTCCCCAGGCGCTTTTCGAGGTCGGTCGCGGCAGCCCGGAGGAGATGCGACCGGCCTTCGCCGCCGCCCAGCGGCAGTGGCTCATCAGCACCGACTTCGAGCGGAGCGTGGCGGTGCTGAAGGCGGGGCTGGCCGACGCCACCGCCGACGCCGCCTGCGAGACACTGCTGGTCGCCCACGAGGTCGGGGGCACCGACGTCCAGCGCCGCCTGACCGCGTTGGTCGAGGACAGGGTCGCCGACCTGCAGGGCCGCAAGGACGCCGCCGCCCGCCAGGCCGGCGCCCGCTTCGCCCGCCGCTTCGTCCTGTTCGTGCCGGTCGGCATGGCGTTGGTCGGCCTCTCGATCGGTGGCGGCCGCGCCGCCTACCGATCGGCTGCCGGCCAGTTGGCCGCCGTCGCCGCCGTCGCCATGGTCATCGCCTGCTGGTTGTGGTCGGGCCGCATCATGCGCCTGCCCGAGGAGGATCGGGTGTTCAATGCCTGAGCTGCAGGCCACCGGCGCCGGAAGCGTGCGGCTCGCCGTGCTGTCCGGCCTGGCGCTGTGGGCAGGCATGACGCTGGTGCTCTCCCGGCTGCGGTGGTTCTCCCGACCTCCGCTGGTCGAACGCCTCCGACCGTACAGCCCCGCCGGCATGGCCAGGCCCGGCCGCCGGGGCGCCGTGCTCTCGGTGGAGTCCTTCAGGGACGTCATCGGGCCGTTGTGCCGGGCGCTGGGGGAGCGGGTGGCCCGGCTCTTCGGGGTGAGCGAGGAGCTCGGGGTCCGCCTGGAGCGCATCCACTCGCCCGACGACGTCACCGCCTTCCGCGTCCGTCAGGTGGGGTGGAGCGTCGCCGGCTTCGGTACCGGCGCCCTCTTGACCCTGGCCCTCCACCCACCCCCGGCCGTCGCCCTGCTGTTCCTTCTCAGCGGCCCGCTCCTGGGCTTCCTCGTTCCCGAGCAGCAGGTCGCCTCCGCCTCCCAGGCCTGGCAGCGGCGGCTGCGGCTGGAGCTGCCGGTGGTGGCCGAGCAGCTGGCCATGCTGCTCTCCGCGGGGTACTCCCTCGGCGCCGCGCTCAACCGGCTGGCAGCCCGCGGCCAGGGCAATGTCTCCCGCGACCTGACCCGGGTCTGCGGCCGCATCCGGCAGGGCCTCACCGAGATCGGCGCCCTCCGGGAGTGGGACGAGGTGGCCGACATCGAGGCGCTGCACCGGCTCCTGCCCATCCTCGCCCTCAACCGGGAGGCGGCCGACCTGGGCCGGCTGATCTCGGAGGAGGCCCGCTCCATCCGCAAGGACACCCAGCGTCGCCTGATCGAGACGGCCGAGCGACGCGCCCAGCAGGTGTGGATCCCCGTCACGGTGGCCGCGCTGGTCCCCGGGGTGATCTTCCTCGCCGTCCCCTTCCTCGAGGCGCTCCGCCTTTTCTCCAGCACCTGACCTTCACAACATTCGGATACCGACGAAAGGAAGACGAACTGATGGATCTCTCGCTGCAGGCCTACGTGTGGGGCCGCACCCTCGTCACAGACATGATGAACCGGATCGTCCGGGACGAAGCCGGCGAAGGAGTTATCTCCACAGCCATCGCGGTGCTCATCATGGCGGCCCTCGGCGCCCTCATGTGGGTGGGCTTCAAGACGATCTGGGGCAACGCCAGCAGCAAGACCACCAGCCAGATCAACACCATCGGCTCCTAGCCGGCCCGGCCGGTGTGCCGCGGTCCCGACAGCAGGCGACGGGCGGTCGGCGAGCAGGGCGGAGGGCCGATCTCCATGTGGTTCGGCTTCTCCGTCTTCCTCGTGCTCCTGCTCTTCGCCACCCAGGTGACCTTCAACCTCTACGCGACCTCGGTGGTGACCGCGGTGTCCTACGACGCGGCCCGCCGCGTCGCCGCCGGCGACGGCGGCGAGGCCCTCACCGCCCAGGCGGAGGCCGACGCGCGCCAGGCCCTCGGGCGGTACGCCAACCGCGTCACCTTCGACTGGAGCGGCACGACCGTCGACGAGGTGGTCCTGCGGGTCGAGGCCGACAATCCCAACATGCTGCTGCCGGTCGTCGCCGGCCGGGCCGCGTTCGACCACGTGGACCGCACCGTGCGCGTGCGGGTGGAGCGGTTCCGGTGACGCGGCGACGGCTGGTCGGCGAGTCGGGCCAGGCCGGCATCGAGGCGGTGCCCTTCGGTCTGCTCACCTTCGTGATCGGGACCCTGATGGTGGTGAACGCGTGGGCGGTGATCGACGCCAAGATCACCGTGTCGTCCGCCGCCCGGGAGGCCACCCGGGCATACGTGGAGGCGCCCGCCGGCGGTGACCCCGCCGGGCTCGCCGACGCCGCCGCTCGCGACGCCGTCATCGGCGCGGGACGGGATCCGAACCGTCTCGCCCTGACCCGGCTCGAGGGCTCCTTCGCCCGCTGCGAGACCGTCCGCTTCGAGGCCAGCTACCGGCTTCCCGCCATCCGCATCCCGTGGCTGGGCGGACTCGGCACCTTCACCGCCCGGGCCCGCCACGCCGAGATCGTCGACCCGTTCCGGACGGGCGTCCCCCGCTCACCAGGTGGCTGTGGCGCGGCGACCTGAGCGCGGCAGCACGCTGCTGCTGTTCCCCGCCGCCATCCTGATCATGATGGCCCTGGCGGCCATGGCGGTGGACAGCTCCATCGCCTTCCTGGCCCAGCGCGAGCTGGCCAATGCCGCGGCAGCCGCGGCCAACGACGCCGCGTCGGAGGCGGTGTCCGACGCCTCGTTCTACCAACAGGACCGCATCGAGCTGTCGGCGGCGGCAGTGGAGGCGGTGGCCGTGGACCGGGTCATCTCGTTGGTGGACCGGAGCCGTCACCACAATCTGACCGTCGACGCCCAGGCGCTCCCGCCGACGGCGCCCGGTTGCCCGTGGACCGTGCGGGTGACGGTTTCGTCGCAGGTGGACGCCCTCTTCGCCAGGGCGCTGCCCGGTGGTTCGGGCGGGACCGACGTCCATGCCCAAGCCTCGGCGGCCCCGGCCCAGAGCACCCGAATATGCTGAAAAGGATTGAAATGGGCCTGCCTGGCGCGTAAGATGCCGGACGTGGAGCGCCGGACGTCAATCACCACCGACGCCTCCGGTCGGCGTGTGGTCGCCAAGGTCGCCACCACCGCCGAGGAGGCGGCCCGGCTCGAGAACGAGGCCGCCCTGCTCGAGGCGGGGCGGCATCCGGGCGTCGTCGAGCTGGTCGGGATCGAGGGCCACGGCGTGGGATCGGTCCTCCTCACCGCCCACGTCGAGGGCGCCACCCTGGCCGCCGCCGGCCGCCTCCCCCTGGAGGAGGCCACCGGCCTCATCGCCGCGCTGGCGTCCACGCTGGGCGACCTCCACGACCTCGGGCTCGTGCACGGCGCAGTGGCTCCCGAGCACGTCGTGATCGGCCCCACCGGCGGACCGGTCCTGTGCAGCCTCGGCTACGGCGGGAGAATCGGCGAACCGACGCGTTCGGCGCCCGGCGTCCCACCGGAGTTCACCGACCCCGCCCGCCCCGACGCCGGCCACCTCGAACCGGCGGTCGACGTCTTCGCCCTCGGGGCCCTGGCCCGCACCCTCGTCCCGGCGCCACCCTCCGGCCACGCGCTCGACGCCGTGGCGCGCCGGGCGACGTCGCCCCAACCCTCGGCCCGGCCCACGGCGCGCGCGGTGGCCGAGTCGCTGCACGAACAGGTCCCGACGGCGCGGCTCCCTCGGGGCCTGTCGCCCGGGCCGCCAGCCGCCGCCCGCCCCGCTCCTACGCTCGCCGACCCCCTCCAGGCGTGGCGGGAGCGGGGCGGCTCCGGCCCGGCCCGGCTACCGGGCATGGGAAGGATGACCGGCAGCGGTCTCCGCCGGGGACCGGGAACCAAGGTCCTCGCCGGCATCGGTGGCGCCGCCGCCATCGGCGTGGCGCTGCTGGTCCTGGCCCATCGCCCCGCTCCAGGGCCCAGCCTGACCACGGCCTCGGGCCAGACCGCCTCCGACGTCGCACCCCCACCGCCCGACGAGGCGACATCCGGCCCGCCCACGACCCGGGCCGGATCCGCCTCGTCGTCGACCTCCGTCGCCGCCCCCACCACCACGTCCCCCGCACCGGTCGCCGGTCGCCGCGACTGTCCCCCGGTGACCGCGCTGCTCCAGGCCGACGTCAACGGGGACGGCTGCCCCGACGCCATCCGCTACGCCGACGGGATCCTGGAGGCGGGCGGCCGGAAGTGGTCGCTGGGACAGGTCGGCGACCAGGTCGCCACCGGCAACTGGGGCTGCCAGGGAACCCGTACCCTCGCCCTGTTCCGCCCTGCGACCGGGGAGCTCTTCCGGTTCGACGACTGGGCCGCGGCCGGGCGGGACGTCGTGGCGACGGCAGTCGCACGGGTCGACGGCGGCAGCATCCTTCGGGCCGCCGACCTCGACGGCGACGGCTGCCACGAAGCGGTGATCGAGCGGGGGGCCGGACTGCCGGTCGAGGTCGTCCGCCTCCCGCGGGCGCAACCGTGACAACCGTGACCTCCGGGCGCCGCGTCGCCGGCGTCGCCGTCGCCGTCGGCTGGCTGTCGGCGCTGGCCGGCGCCGTCGCCGCCCTGCAGGCGTCGGGGCGGGGAGGCCTGGCCCCCCCACCGCTGGCTCATCCCGACCAGTGGCAGCCGTGGCTGAGCGGCCGCGAGCCGGTGGTCGCCGCGTTCGCACTCCTCCGACTGGCCGGCATGGCCGCCGTCTGGTACCTGGTGGCTGCCACCGGGGTCGGGTTCCTGCTCCGTTTCTCGGGTGCGGTCCGAATGGTCGCGGTGGCCGATCGGGTCACCATCGCCCCGGTACGCCGGATGCTCGCCGGGACGGTGAGCCTCGGTCTCGCCGCGTCCGGCCTGGTCGGCGTGATCGGACCGGCCGCCCGACTCCCGATGGCCTTCGCGCAGTCCGCCCCGCCGCAGGCGGCCACCGCGCCGCCCGGCACGGTCACCATGCACCAGCTCTCGCCGACCGATCCGAGCCCGGCGCCGCCGGTCACGTCCACGCCGCCCGCGACGTCGAACGCTCCCAAGGCCGGTCCGGCGGCCGACAGCTCGGCAGGGCCGTGGACGGTGGCGCCGGGCCAGTGCTTCTGGTCGATCGCCGAGGCGGTCCTGACCACCCACCTCGGCCGGAGTCCCACCGAGGCCGAGATCGTCCCCTACTGGGAGCGCCTCATCGACGCCAATCGCAGCGAGCTGGCCCACCGGGACAACGCCGATCTCATCTTTCCAGGGCAGATCTTCGCCGTCCCGGCGCCGTAGGCGGGCATACGCTGTGGAGATGGCCATTGAGACGTTCACCGGCTACACCGTCGACGACCTGGACTGGCTCCGCGACGAGCTGGGCGTCGCCCACGTCGAGCTGGATCCGTGGGGCAGCCTGATCGTGGCGCCGGCCACCGACGAGCACGAGCTGGCCATGGCCCTCCTGATGGAGCAGGCGGTGCGCCAGCTCGACCTGGCCCCCGGATCGGTGCGCGCCAACGGCTTCGCATGGATCGTGCCGGGCGGCAGCGGGTACCTCTGCGTGCCCGACCTCACCGTCCTGGCTCCCGGCTGGCAGCGGGTCGACGACCTCTTCGCCGACCCGCCGCCGCTGCTCGTCGCCGAGGTGGCGTCGCCGTCGACCCGGCGGGCCGACCGGGGCCGCAAGCTGGCCGACTACCGGCTGGGCGGCGCCGGGATCTACGTGCTGGTCGACCTCCCCGTGGGCAGGGTCGCCGGGGCCACCCTCGAGGCCCACGACTTCGCCTCCGACCGGGTGACCACCGGGCAGGGCACGCTCGACCTCGTGGTCGCCGGCCGGCCGCTGCGCTTCGACCTGTCGGGATAGCACCGGCCTCACCCCGTCGCCGACAACGCCGCCCACAGCTCGGCCAGGGTGCCGGAGGGGACGTGGATCCATCCCTCCCGGCCGGCCCGGTCGTGCTCCCGTCCCGGGCCAGGGCCGAGGGTGAGCCCGCACGCTGCGGCCAGCGCCACCAGCCCGCAGACAACCGCATCGAGGCTGTGATCGGACAGGCGGCAGGCGGCGCCGCCGTCCGACAGGGCCAGCCACGGGGCGGCGGCCAGCACCCCGTCGACCAGAACGCCCCGCGGCTCGACCCGGTCACGGCCCTTGTAGCGGCGGTGGGTCAGTCCCCAGCCCTTCAGGGCGGCCGCCGGATACGTCTCCACCAGCCGGCCTGATCCCGACCGGTCGGCGGGCGCTCCCCAGTCCAGCGCCCACAGGGTCTGGAGTCGGGCGCAGCGCATGGCCACCGCGCCGATGCGGTCGGCCGAGACCGACATGGGGTCGAGGCCGGTCCGCGCCTTCACGAACCGGTCGGTCTCCCGCTTGGAGAGGAGTCGCCGCTGGGCCACCGGATCGTCGGCCGCCGGCCACGGCCGACCTCGGTGGTGCAGGCCGACGGCGGCGACGAACTCGTCCGGCCACCCGAGCGGCGCATCGACGCCCACCTTGTCGGCCGACCGGGCCAGGCCGACCAGGGCGACGTCGCTGACCGGCGGGGCGACCACATCGACCACGACCCGGTCGGGCCCGACGGTCAGGACGACGACGCCGGTGTTGGCCGGGTCGGCGGCCAGGTCGACGCCCAGCACGCCGCCGATCAAAGGGGCCGGACTACGCGGGCTGGAGGCGGAGCTGGAGCTCGTCGAGGCGGCGGAGCAGCGCGTCGGCGTCGGTGCCGAACAGCCCGGCGATGGCGCGGATGTCGTCGGCCCGGATGGTGAGCACCCGGCCGTTGAAGTCCTGGCGGCGGACCTGGATGCTGCTCAGGTAGCGGTAGACCATCTCGAGCTCGGGATCGCCGTCGACGGCCTGAAAACGGGCCAGGTCGAAGGTGACCTTGGCCGGCCACGACGGCGGGGCCACCCGGGTCTCGGAGG
>JALYYN010000341.1 GCA_030946525.1 Actinomycetota bacterium
GTGCTCCTGCAGTTCTATCGGGGATGGTGGTGCCCGAAAGAGCAGGCGTACTTCCGCAACCTCGTCGATCTGCAGGCCGAGGCGGAAGTGGCCTACACCCGGTTCATCTCCGTCAGCGTCGACCCGCCCGAGGTCCAGGCCGCCTTCCGGGCCGGGATCGGCGCCCGTTGGATCTTCCTCTCCGACGCCGGGCGCCAGTGGATCGACGAGCTCGGTCTCATGGAGACCACCGACAGTGCGCACCGGCCCTATCTGCCGACCGTGTTCGTATTGCAGCCGGATCTGACCATCCATGCCGTCTACAACGGCTACTGGTTCTGGGGCCGGCCCACCAACGAGGAGCTGCGCCAGGACTTCCGAGCCATCACCAAGGTGATCCGGCCGGACTGGGAACCTCCCCAGTCGTGAGCTGGGCCTGGTTCGATCTCGGCGCCGAGCCCACGGGCATCGTGCTGGCCTCGGCCGAGGCGTGGTCGGCCGATGGGCGCTTCGTCGGCTTCCTCACGGCCTGGTCGGCGCAGGAGGTACTCCCCACGCCGACCGCGTCCAAGATCGACGCCCGGGCCATCGACGCCGCCGGAGACAGCGGCTGGGTGTCGCTGGTGATCGCCCCACCCGGGCTCTTCCTGCCCTTCGACGACCCCGCAGTGGCCCAGGCCACCCGCATGGTCCTCTCCATGGAGCCGCCCGATGTCTTCTCGACCCTGGTCGAGGGCGACGACCGCTGTCGGGGAGCGCTCACCGCCATGCACGGGGAGCGGGGCCGCCTCGGCTACGACCCCTTCGCGAATCTGTTCCCTGCCGTGGGCCTGCGGGTAGGGCCGGGCATACTCGGGCGCATGCCGGCGCCCGTCGGCCCTTCGATCCAACGCTACGGCGGGGCCAACCCGTGGCCCTGGGATCGGTTCTAGCTCTTGTCTGGAGACCCGAAGCACATGAGTGACCGCTCGATTGCGGACTACGGCCTGCTGTCCGACTGCCACTCCGCCGCGCTGGTGAGCGGCGAGGGGTCGATCGACTGGCTGTGCTTCCCCCGGTTCGACTCGCCCTCGATCTTCGCCCGCCTGCTCGACCCCGACGGCGGGCACTGGTCGATCAAGCCGGTGGCCGAGTTCGACGTTCGCCGCCGGTACCTGCCGGGATCACTGGTCATTGAGACCCAGTTCGCCACGGCCGGCGGCATGGTCATGGTCACCGACGCCCTGGTCTTCGATCGAAATGAGCGGGGCCACGAGATCGGCGACAACGCCCCCCACGTCCTGGTGCGGGTCGCCGAGGTCACCGAGGGCACGGTGGAGCTCGAAGCCGACTACCGGCCGCGCCCTGAATACGGCCTGGTGAGCCCTCGCCTGGAGATGCTCGACGGCGTCCTGGTCTCCCGGGGCGGCGCCGACGTCCTGTGCCTGGCCGGCCCGCCGCCGACGGCGCTGGCCGACGCCGGGGCCCTGTGGCGGCTGACGCTCTCAAAGGGCGATCGGGTCGCCTTCTCCCTCCACCACGGTCGGCACGGGGCTCCCGTACCCAACACGTGGTCGGAGCGGCAGATCAACCGGCGTCTGGCCGACACCGTGGCCGGGTGGGAGTCCTGGTCGAAGCTGCACCAGCGCTACCAGGGGCCGGCAGAGGAACTCGTGCACCTGAGCGGCCGGGTCCTGCGGGGACTGACCTACCAGCCGACGGGCGCCATCGTCGCCGCCCCCACCACGTCGCTGCCCGAGAAGGTGGGCGGCGCCCGCAACTGGGACTACCGCTACTGCTGGCTGCGCGACGCCAGCTTCACCCTCGACGCCCTGTGGGTGGCGGCATGCCCGGACGAGGCGGGCGACTTCGTGCGCTGGATCATCGAGACGGCGGGCACCTCGCTGAAACAGGACTCCCGTCTGCAGATCATGTACGGCGTCGGCGGCGAGCACGACCTTTCCGAGCGGGAGCTGCCCCACCTGGCCGGCTGGCGCGGCAGCCGGCCGGTCCGGGTCGGCAACGGAGCCTGGAACCAGACCCAGATCGACATCTACGGCGAGCTGCTCGACGCCGTGCTCCGGCTCAAGGATCAGATCGGCTCGTTGCCGGAGACTGCGCGCCAGTTCCTGGCCGACGTCGCCGACGCCGCCGCCGCGGCATGGGGCCGACCTGACTCCGGCATCTGGGAGGGACGGGGCGAGCTGCGCCACAACTTGTACTCCAAGCTCATGTGCTGGGTCGCCCTCGATCGGGCCACGACCCTGGCCGAGTGGCTGGGCCGGCCCGACAAGGCCGACTACTGGGCGGCCAGCCGGGAGGAGGTGCGCACCGCCATCCTCACCCACGGTTGGAGCGAGAGACTCGGGTCCTACACCCAGAGCTTCGGGGACGACGTGCTCGACGCCTCTACCC
>JALYYN010000345.1 GCA_030946525.1 Actinomycetota bacterium
GTCGGCTTTACCGCCATCCGGCTGCAGTTCGCACTCGACACCGACGCCTCGGACGAGCAGCTCGCCACGCTGATCCGCCTGACGGAGCGCTACTGCGTCGTCTACCAGACCCTGGCGACCCCCCCAACGCTCTCAGTCGCACATTCAGTACATCGCTGACGAGCACGTCGCCGGGCGCAGAAGCGCCACAGGAGGAGCCCGCCCCGGGGACTTGCGTTACGAACGTCTGTTCGCTACACTGATCACACTTCCCCCTTCGCCAGCCCTCTCGTTCGAGGGAGCACCAAAATGGCCGTTCTGCTCGACGTCACCGCCGAGTTGACCGTTGTCGTCGATGCGGTGTGTGCCGCCGATCCGTCGCGTCTCGCTGACGGCGACACCATCCGCGCCCTGCACCGCCAGCTCGAACGACTCAGCGCGGCGGCTACGAGGGCGACGGCCGTGTTCGAGGCGGGAGGAACGTGGGAGGCGGACGGCGCCCGGACGGCTGCCGCATGGCTGGCTGCCCGTTGCAACCTCCCCGTGCTCACGGCTCGCCGGCGTGTCCGGCTCGGCCGGGCGTTGCGCCACATGCCTACAGCCGAGGCGGCGTGGCTGGCGGGCGAGATCACCGAGGCCCACATCGGCCTGCTGGCCACAGCTCGGACCCTGGGCACCGCTGCGTGCTTCGACCGGGACGAGGAGCTGCTCGTCGGCCAGGCAAAGTCGCTCCGTTACGCCCACTTTGCCCGCTGCCTGGCGTACTGGTCGCAGCTGGCCGATCCGGAGGGCACCGAGGCCACCGCCGATGCCCAACATGACGCACGCAGTCTCCATCTGTCCCAGAGCTACGGGGGCACCTGGATCCTGAACGGCGCATTGGATCCGATCAGCGGGACCATCGTGGCCGAGGCGCTCCGGCGGATCGAGGCCGAGCTGTTCTCGGCCGACTGGGCCGCCGCTCGGGAGCGCGTCGGGTCCGGGGTCGCCACGGCCGATCTGGCCCGCACGCCGACCCAACGGCGGGCCGATGCCCTGGTCGAGATGGCTCGGCGGGCCGGTGCCGTTCCAGCGGGCGCCCGGATGCCGGAGCCCCTCTTCACCGTGCTGGTTGGCTACGAGACCTTCGCCGGACGCATCTGCGAGCTTGGCGACAGGATGGTGATCGCGCCCAGATCGCTGATCCCCTGGTCCGACCGGGCCTGGCTTGAGCGGGTGGTCTTCGACGGGCCCGACCGGATCAGGAACGTGGGCGTGCGTCGGCGTATCTTCAGCGGGGCCACCCGGCGGGCCGTAGAGGTACGGGATCTGGAGTGCTTCCACGACTTGTGCGAGGTTCCGGCTCAGCGGTGCGAGATCGATCACGTCCAGCCCTGGTCGGCCGGCGGCCTCACCGTGGAGGGCAACGGGCGGGCGGCATGCGGATTTCACAACCGGGCTCGGCACCCGCCCCGGCCCCCGCCGTGATGCGCTGCTGCTGACCGCCAGTTCGACACGAGCGTGGATACAACGCGCTCGGGCGCGGTACGAAGGGCACCGACGCGCCGAGCCTGGACAGGACGGGTGACGCCACGAGGCCGAGGAGACGGCGAGCCCCGACTGAACCGCTCGGGAACAGGGACATACCCCGCGCCGGTCACCAAGGAGCACCATCCGGCGCCGCATCGCCGGCGCCATCCGAACGGGCGGCCCCCCTGACGAGGGAGGCCGCCCGGACGTCACCTCGGGGTCAGAACTGCACGGGGAGGCAGGCGAGCCGTGCGCCGGCTGCGCCGGTCCCGGGCGTGGTGGGGAGGGCGTGGATCACCACCGCGCCCGCGCCGCCCGGCGGGATCTCGAAGGGGACGACGGTCTGGGAGACGGCCACGCCTCCGGGGAGGACGGTGAAGTCCAGCCACACCTCGCTCTGGGGGCTGGGGGTGGTGCCCGTGTTGTAGTGGCCCAGGGCTGCGGTGGGGTTCCCGGCGATGCACTGGCCGATGTGCACGTGGGCGCCGAACGTCGTGCCCGCCGACGCCGGGTTCAGGCCGGTGAGGATCAGGTAGACGCGCGTGCTCCCGTCCCCCGGGGCCACGGCGACCACCTGGGCCCTGGCGCCGTCGGTCGGGTCGGCGGCCGGCGACAGATCCCTGAGCGGTCCTGAGGCATTGACCACGGACGGGCTGGCGAGGGCGGGGCTGATTCCGGTCGTCAGTGTGAGTGCCGCGGAGACCCCTGCGAGCAGGATGAGCATCTTGCGCTTTCCCATGGATTTCCTTTCGTCGGTGATCGTTCGTCGATTTACGAACGAAGCGGACCAGGGCTGCGGCATCCCGCCGGCCCGGCGCCGCCGAGGTTCAACATCGCCCAGCAGCATCAGGACTGCTCCCCCCTTTGCCGGATCGGCCAGGGCGTCGCCCCGGCCCGGCCCGCCTGAAGACAGGATAGGCACAGCAACTCGCGCCCGCTCGGCGAGCCCGACGGACTGCTACCGCACGCTCGGGCGCGGGTCGAGGGTGTCCACCAGACCGGCGGCCACGTCCACGACCGGCTCCTGTCCGACCGGATCGTCGAAGGTCCGGGCCAGCTGCGGGCGGGTCAGACCGGCGACGACCACCAGGACCAGGAACAGGGCGGCGCAGGCGGCGGTGACGGCCCGCAGGCCGAGGTGGTCGCCCAGGGCGCCCTGGACCACGGCGCCCAGGGGGTAGACCGTGCCCAACGCGACCATGTAGAGGCTGAGAATCCGGGCCCGGAGGGCGGCGGGGGCCCGCAGCTGGACGACCGTGCCGAGGCCGGACAGGACGGTGACGTACAGGGCGCCCACCGCCCCGAGGGCGAGGGCGGCGAGCGGCAACGACGGCGCCCCCGCATAGGCCAGGAGCAGGACAGGCAGCACCACCAGAGCGACCACGAGGACCCGGCGACGGCCGTGGCGGCGCGCCAGCGAGGCCAGGGCCAGGGCGCCGACGACGGCGCCCACGCCCTGGGCGGTGATGAGGAGCGAGGTGCCCGACTCCTTCTGGCGGAAGAGCTTCAGGGCGACGGCGGGGATGAGGGCGATGAACGGCGAGAGGAGCAGGGCGGTCAGGGCGATGGTCAGGATGGCGGTGCGGCATCCGGGCTCGGCCCGGGCTCCCCGGATGCCGGCGGCGATGCGGGCCCGGAGCCCGGGGGGCTCGTCGGAGGGTGCCGGCGGTGGCAACCGGACAATCAGCAGCGCCACCAGCACGGCCCCGTAGGAGACGGCGTTGAGGGCGAAGGCCCAGGTGTAGGATCCGGCGACGAGCACCACGCCGGCCAGGGCAGGGCCCACGACACGGCCGAGGTTGAACTGGACCATGGACAGGGAGCTGGCGCCGAGCAGATCCTCCCGGTCCACCAGGTCCGGGAGGATGGCCTGGTAGGCGGGGAAGCCGAGGGCGGTCATGCAGCCGCCCCCGAAGACGATGAGAGTGACGCCGATCGGCGTAGCGTGGCCGGTCCCGACGAGGACGGCCAGCAGGGTGGCGAAGGCGGTCTCGCCGACAGTGGTGCCGAGCAGCAGGCGGCGCCGGTCGACCCGATCGGCGATCGCCCCACCGACCGGCGACAGCACGCCGATGGGCACGAAGGCGGCCGCCGCCACCAGTCCGGTCCAGCGGGCCTGGCCGGTGAGGGCGGTGACCAGCACGCCGACGGCCACCGTCTGCAGCCACGACCCGATGTTCGACACCAGGGCGGCCGACCACACCAGCGCGAACTCCCGGCGGCGTAGTGGCCGCAGCGATGCCAGGGACAGCAGGCGCCGCGGACCGCTCGGGCCCGACCGGCTCATTCCGTGCCTTGGTACCTGGCCTCCAGGCGGTAGTGGCGGTCGAGGTCGACGATGCGGTTGAAGTCGTCGAAGCCGGTGACCAGGTCGAGATGGTCCCGCAGCGTGCCCTGGTCGGCCAGGACGGCATAGGCGGTGGACAGGGCCCGGGCCATGGCGAAGAGCCCCGAAAGCGGGGAGACGATCAGGTCGTATCCCAGCTCGTGCAGCTCGGCGGGCGTGAGCAGCGGGGTCTTGCCCGACTCGATCATGTTGGCCACCAGGACCACGCCGGGAAGGGCATCGGCGATGGCCTGCATCTCCTCCAGCGACTCGGGCGCCTCGACGAACACCGCGTCGACCCCGAGCTGCGCCGCCATCCGGGCCCGCTGGATGGCCTCGTCGAGGCCGAGGGCGGCGCGGGCGTCGGTGCGGGCGACCACGAACAGCCGCCAGCGGTGGTCGAGCGCAGCCTGCAGCTTGCCGAGCCACTCCTCACGGGGCACGACCCGCTTGCCCGCCATGTGCCCGCACTTCTTCGGCCACACCTGGTCCTCGAGGAAGATGCCGGCCCCGCCGGCGGCTTCGAACAGCTCGACGGTGCGGATGGTGTTCAGGGCGTTCCCGCCGCCGGTGTCCCCGTCGATCACGACCGCAGCCCCCGGGGACGTGCGGCACACCCGGCGGGCGACATCCGCCATCTCGGCCTGGGTCAGGTAGCCGAAGTCGGGCAGGCCCAGGAGGGTGGCCGCGGTGGCGTAGCCGGAGAGGAAGCAGACCTCGAAGCCGGCGTCGCTGGCCAGGCGGGCCGACAGGCCGTCCCACACGCCCGGCATGAGGACGGGCTGGCCCGACCGGAGCAGGGACCGGAGGTGATCACCGTCCATGGCCGCAGCCTATGGCCGGGACCGACGGTCAGTGCGACGCCTCAGAGCGGGGCGACGGGTCAAGGGTTTCTGCGGGCTCAGCTGAGGCCGCAGTGGGCCTGGCCGTAGGCGAGCACCCGGTCCAGGGATGCCTGGAAGGTCGGGTCCTGCAGCTTGGTGACTGCGTCCGGGGTGTTGGCGAAGACGAAGTTGCTCTTCTGGAGGGCGGCCAGGACCTGGCTGGCCGTGGTGGCCACCACGGCCACGTCGGCCTTGATCTCGGTCGGGGCCGTGGTCTTGGCCTGGGTGAGGGACGCATCGAGATCGGTGCTGGCCGCCCTGAGCTTGACCGGGTCGTTCAGCGACGGCGCAAGAGCGGTGTACTTGGCCTGGAAGATCTTGGCCTGCTGGCAGAAGGGGGTGCTGGCCTGGTCGTTGCCGGTCAGCAGGGTGGTGGTCGGCGCAGCGACGTAGGCCGTCGTCGTCGTCGGCGCCGCCTTGGTGCCGCTCGAACCTCCACCGCACCCGGTGAGGGCCAGCACGGCCACCATCCCGAGACCTCCGACCACACGTCGCATGCGCCGACGTTACCCGGCCGAGGACCCGGCTTCGGCCTCCCCGAACGCCTGCACCAGGGTGTTCCAGGACAGCGTGGCGCACTTGATCCGCACGGGGAACTTCACCACGCCCCGCAGCGCCTCGAGCTCGCCCATGTCGGGGGCGGCCACCACACCGTCGCCGTCCCCGCCATCGCCACCGGCCATCCCGTCGGCGTCGCCATCGAGGCCGCGCTCGTGGATGGACATCATGGCCTTGAACGCCCGGATCAGCTCGAAGGCCTCGGCCTGGGTGCGGCCGATCACCGCGGTGGTCATCATCGACGCCGACGACTGGCTGATCGAGCACCCCTGGCCGTCGACCTTGATGTCGGTGATCCGGCCCTTGTCGTCCAGGTCCACGTAGAGGACGACCTCGTCGCCGCACAGTGGGTTGAACCCCTCAACCCGCCGGGCCGGGGGCGTGGGCAGGTCGCCACGGTTCCGCGGGTTGCGGTAGTGGTCGAGGATGATCTCGCGGTACAGGTCTTCGAGGCCGGCCATGGTCAGATCCTGAACAGGTCGGCGGCGGCGACCAGGGCGTCGGAGAGGGCTTCCACGTCGGCCTCGTCGTTGTAGACGTAGAACGACGCCCGGGCCGTCGACCCCACACCGAGGCGGCGCATCAGCGGCCGGGCGCAGTGGTGTCCGGCGCGGATACACACGCCGGCGCTGTCGAGCACCTGGGACAGGTCGTGGGGGTGGACGTCGCGGTAGGTGAAGGACAGCACGCCGCCCCGCTCCTCGGCTTCGGCCGGGCCGTAGATGTGGAGGTCGTCGCCGTGGTCCTCGGTGAGGACGTCCATGGCGTGACGGGTGAGTGTCACCTCGTGCTCGCGCACCGCATCCATGCCCAGCCCGGTGAGGTAGTCGACGGCCGCGCCGAGGCCCACGGCCTCGGCGATGGGCGGGGTGCCGGCCTCGTACTTCCACGGAATGTCGTTCGGCGTCCAGCCGTCGAGGCGCACGTCCCGGATCATCTCACCGCCGCCGAGGAAGGCCGGCATCGCCTCCAGCAGGTCCTCCCGGCCCCAGAGCACGCCGATCCCGGTCGGCCCGCACATCTTGTGGGCCGAGAAGGCCAGGAAGTCGCAGCCCAGGGTGGCCACGTCGGTGGCCAGATGGGGTACGGACTGGGCCCCGTCGACGAGGACGACGGCACCGGCGGCATGGGCGGCCTCGGCGATGGCCGCCACCGGGTTCAGCGTGCCGAGGACGTTGGACATGGCCGTCACCGCCACCAGGCCGACGCCGTCGAGCACGCGGTCGAGGTCGTCGAGGACGAGCCGGCCCTCGTCGTCGATGTCGAGGAAGCGCAGCTCGGTGCCGCACTGCTCCCGCAGCATCAGCCAGGGCACCAGGTTGGCGTGATGCTCCATCCCGGTGAGCAGGACGGCCTTTCCGGGGCCCAGCAGGTGGCGGCCGTAGCAGTGGGCGACCAGATTGATGGCCTCGGTGGCGTTCTTCGTGAACACCACGCCTCGGGACGACGGGGCGCCGATGAACCTCGCCACCTTCGACCGGGCGCCCTCGTAGGCCGCGGTGGCCTCCTCGGCCAGGGCGTAGACGCCCCGGTGCACGTTGGCGTGGGTGGTCAGGTAGTAGTGGTCCATGGCGTCGAGCACGGCTCGGGGCTTCTGGGAGCTGGCCGCAGAGTCGAGGAACACGAGGCGGTGGCCGCCCATGTCCCGGTCCAGGATCGGGAAGTCCTTCTTGATCCTGGCGACATCGAGCGTCACAGGATCGGGGCTCACGGCTGCGGGGCGGTCTCGGCGGACACGGGGGCCCGCCAGGCGTCGTAGCCCTCCAGCTCCAGGCGCTGGGCCAGGTCGGCGCCGCCGCTGGCCACGATCCGACCGCCGACCAGCACGTGGACCACGTCGGGACGCAGGTACTGCAAGATGCGCTGGTAGTGCGTGATCACCAGGACGCCGAGGTCGGGGCGGTCGGCCCGCACCTCCTGCACGCCCGTGGAGACGATCTTGAGGGCGTCGATGTCGAGGCCCGAGTCGGTCTCGTCCAGCACCGCGAACTCGGGCTCGAGGATGGCCATCTGGAGACCTCGTTGCGCTTCTTCTCGCCGCCGGAGAAGCCTTCGTTCAGGTACCGGTCGCCGAAGGCGGGGTCGATGCCCAGCCGGCTCATCCAGCTCATGATGGCCAGGCGCAGCTCGAGGATCGACAGGTCGATGCCCTTGCGGGCCGACAGCGCCTGGCGCAGGAACTGGATCACCGAGACGCCGGGAATCTCCTCCGGGTACTGGAAGGCCAGGAACAGCCCCGACTTCCCGCGGACGTCGGTCGGCCAGGTGGTGATGTCCTCGCCCTTGAACAGCATCCGCCCGGCGGTGACGGTGTAGTCCGGGTGGCCGAGGAGGGTGTTGGCCAGGGTCGACTTCCCAGAGCCGTTTGGGCCCATCAGGGCGGCGACCTGGCCGGGCAGCACGGTGAGGTCGACACCCTTCAGGATCGCGGTCCCGGCCACCTCGACGTGCAGTCCCAGTATCTCGAAGAGGGGCGCGCTCATCAGGCCAGATT
>JALYYN010000359.1 GCA_030946525.1 Actinomycetota bacterium
TGGCACCGTGCCCGCCGAGTGGGCCGCTGCGTTGCTCGCCGAGGTGCGGGCCGGCCGATCAGGCCGGTAAGTAGACGTTGGACGCCTTCGACGCCGACGTGATCGTCTATGCCATCGTGCCCGAACACGTGCTGGGCCGGCGGGTGCGGGCGCTGTTCGGCGCTGTGCCGCTCGACGCCGTGCCGTTCGACCCCGTGGGCCCGGTCGTCGGCGTCGGATCGGTGTTGCTCCTGCCCGAACTGCTGACGAAACCGTTGCGGGAAGTCGCGAACGCCGCGCTCGCCGCGCTCGGCATGCTGCTCGGACGTTTGGAGCTGCGTCCCGCCGACGAGGCCACGGCCGAGCTGGCGACCGCGCTCGGCGCGTCCTACCGCCTTCGGGCGGCCGATGCGATCCATCTCGCCACAGCCGTCGTCGCCGGCGCAGATCGTTTCCTGACCGACAACAGGGCCGACTTCCCCCAGTCGATCGTGGAGATCGACGTCACCTATCCGGAGGATCTACCGGAACCGTGACCTGGGAGGGCGAACACCTGTTCGTCTAAGCTCGTCGCCGTGGCAGTCGCAGCGGCATCGCTCCCCGAGCTGGCCGGCCGGGCCCAGCCCGTCACCATGGCCGGCGAGCGGTTGCTCCCGGTCCTGCCGCCGTTGGAGCCGCTGCTGCCGGGTGGCGGCCTGCGGCGGGGGTCGGTGGTCACGGTGGGCGGACCCGCCGGTGGCGGCTCGACATCGCTCGCCCTGGCCCTGCTGGCCGCGGTGTCGGCCCAGGGGTCGTGGTGCGCAGCGGTCGGCCTGCCCGCCCTGGGCCTGGCCGCGGCGGCCGAGATGGGAGTGGCGCTCGATCGCTTCCCGATGGTGGCCTGGCCGGGCCGGGGGAGCGGCGCCGGGGGATGGGCGTGGGTGGTGGCCGCCCTGCTCGACGCCTTCGACGTGGTGCTGGCCGGGCCGCCGCCGGGCCTGCGCGCCGCCGACGCCCGCCGGCTCACGGCCCGGGTGCGGGAGCGGGGGGCGGTGCTGGTGGCGCCCGGCGGGGCGGGGTGGCCGGAGCCGGCCGAGGTCCGCCTGACCGTGTCGACAACGGGGTGGGAGGGCCTGGGGCCGGGGCATGGCCGCCTCCGGGGCCGCCGGGCTGAGGTCGTGACCGGCGGGCGGGGGGCGGCGGCCCGGGAGCGCCGGGTCCGGCTGTGGCTGCCGCATCCCGACGGAGGCGTCCGCGAGGCGGCTGGGGAGGTGACCGTCGATGAACGGCGTCCGCACGCTCGTCGTGTGGTGTCCTGACTGGCCGGTCGTCGCCGCCGGGCTCTGCGACCGGCCGGCCGCCGTGCTCGCCGCCGGCCGGGTGGTGGCGTGCTCGGCGTCGGCCCGGGCCGAGGGGGTCGCCCGCGGGCTGCGCCGCCGCCAGGCCGAGGCCCGCTGCCCCCCGCTGGTGGTCGTCGACCACGATCCCGCCGCCGGCGCCCGGGCGTTCGAGCCGGTGGTGGCGGCGGTCGAGTCGTTCACAACCGGCGTCGAGATCGTCCGGCCGGGGATCTGCGCCCTGGCCACCCGGGGACCGTCGCGCTACTTCGGGGGCGACGAGACCCTGGCCGCCCGGGTGGCGTCGGCGGTCGACGGGGTGCTGGCGGCGCGTGGGCTCGGGGTGCCCGCGTGCCGGGTCGGTGTGGCCGACGGTCCCTTTGCCGCCGAGCGGGCGGCGCGGGAGGGCCTGATCGTGCCGGCGGGGGCCAGCGCCGCCTTCCTGGCCGGCTTCCCGGTCTCCGCGCTGGGTGACGGTGAGCTCGCCGACCTGCTCGTCCGCCTGGGGATCCGCAGCCTGGGCCAGCTGGCCGGTCTCCCGGCGCCGGCGGTGCTGGCCCGGTTCGGGCCCACCGGGGCGGCGGCCCACCGGCTGGCCCGGGGCCTCGACGAGCGGCCGCTGGCCGCCCGCACACCGCCACCCGACTTCGCCGTCGCCACCGCGCTCGACCCGCCCGCCGAACGGCTGGAGACGGCCGCCTTCGTGGCCAAGAACCTGGCCGACCGCCTGCACGAGGGGCTGGGCGCCCGGGGCCTGGCCGCCACCCGGGTGCTGGTCGAGGCCGAGTGGGAGCACGGCGAGCGCCTGGCCCGCCGGTGGCGCCTCGACGGCGACGGCGGCCGGACGGCGGCCGCGCTGGCCGAGCGGGTGCGCTGGCAGCTCGACGGGTGGATGACCGGGGCATCGGCGTCGCCCGGCGCGTCCGCAGCCGACCGGCCTTCGGGCGGCCTGACGCTGCTGCGGCTGTCGCCCGAGGAGGTCCGTCCCGACGACGGTCGCCAGGTCGGCTTCTGGGGCGGCGACCAGGCGGCGGCCGAGCGGGTGGCCCGCGCCCTGGCCCGCATCCAGGGGATGCTCGGGCCCGATGCGGTCGTCACCGCGGTGCCCGCCGGCGGTCGCAGCCCCGCCGAGCAGGTGCGACTCGTCCCGTGGGGCGAGACCCCGCCCGACGCGGTGGTACCGAAGGGCGGCCCGCCGCCGTGGCCCGGGCGCATCCCGTCGCCGTCGCCGGCCGTCGTCCATCCCATCCCCATCCCGGCCGAGGTGGTCGAGGCCCGGCTGTCGGTGGCCGGTGGCCGGTGGGCGGCGGTGACGGCGTGGGCGGGGCCGTGGCCGGTCGACGAACGGTGGTGGGACGCCGCCGCCCACCGGCGCCGGTCCCGCTGGCAGGTGGTCACCGACGAGGGGGCCGCCCATCTCCTGTCCCAGGTCGGCGACGGCTGGGAGGTGGAGGCCACGTACGACTGAGGAGGAGGTCTATGTCAGGCGCATCTATTGAAGTCGGGAGGGCCCCCCGGTAAACCGGGCCGCCGATCGACGCATCATCGGGGGACGACATGAGAACTGCCGCGAGGCGGTTGGTGGCGGGCGGGGCCGTGGGCCTGCTGCTGGGCGCGTGCGCCACCAGTGTCGTCGGGCCGGCGACGGCGTCACCCGCCGTGCAGGTCAACCGGGCCGAGAAGGTGCTCCCCCTGTCCCGTGACGAGGAAGGACCCGCCCTCCTCGTCGACAAGGACGACCCGAACACCGTCTACCTCGCCTACTCGGAGATGGCGACGGGCGCCTGCAAGTTCTCGGTGTCGACCGACCGCGGCGCCACCTGGCGGCCGGAGCAGGCTCCTCAGCTCGATCCCTTCACCCAGAACTGCGCCATGGGCTCCGCCACCTCCCAGAACATCCGCACCGAGCTCAAGCAGGGCCCGGACGGGACCATCTACGACGTCTTCCAGGCCAACGCGCCCGACCTGAACGGCGCCCGGAGCGTGCTGATCGGCCGTTCCCGCGACGGCGGGCGGTCGTGGCAGACCGTCCCCATCGACGCCGGCACCAAGGCGACGGAGGCCGGGGTCGAGATGGAGGTCAACTTCGAGGGCCACATCGCCATCGATCCCGCCGACCCGAAGCACATCTACGCCATGTGGCGGCGGTCGTTCAGCCGGTTCACGCCGCCGAAGCCCACCAACCCGTACCTGTCCGTCTCCGACGACGGGGGAGCGACCTGGAGCCCGCCCCAGCTCATGTTCGACCGCAACAGCGGCTTCGACGGGCCCCGTCCGGTCGTCCTCGGCAACCAGCTCTTCGCGTTCTGGCGGGAGTCGGCGCCGCCAACGCCCGTCAACCAGGACGGCCCGGCCCCCGTCCCCCCGGTGACCCGCCTGTTCGCCAGCGTCTCGACCGACCAGGGCAGGACCTGGACCGACCACGAGATCACCGAAGCCAATGACGCCAGCGAGCCGGTCCCCGTGTACGACGCGGCGCGACGAACCTTCGACGTGGTGTGGCACGACAATCGGGCTTCGGAGCTGGACGTCTACTTCGCCACGTCGAAGGACGGCGTCACCTGGACCCCGCCCAAGCGGCTCAACGACGATCCCAGGAACACCCGGGTCGGCCAGCACTACCCGCAGATCTCGATGAGCCCGAACGGCCGCATCGACGTTGCGTGGTACGACTGGCGAGACGACCCGTTCCCGCCCCCCACCGTCGGCAACGGCCAGACGCTCAGCCTGTTCTCCGACCGGGGAAAGTTCGCTTCCGTCTATACGACCAGCTCGCGCGACGGGGGAGCGATGTGGACGCCGAACAAGCGGGTCAACGACGTGCCCATCGACCGGACCATCGGGAGCTGGGTCAACAACATCGACGTCATGGCTCCCGTCGCCATCGCCTCGTTCGACGAGGGCGCGGTTGTGGCCTGGTCCGACACCCGCAACGGCAACACGGTGAGCAACACCCAGGACATCTTCACCTCGACCGTCACCTTCGGCCGGGCCACGCCGCAACGGGT
>JALYYN010000395.1 GCA_030946525.1 Actinomycetota bacterium
GTGAGACAGGCCGGGCGTGGCGAGGTGGGGTGCGCGCCGCCGCCTCGGCCCGCGACAGTCGGAAGCTCTGGTCCACGCTAAGGGTGGCCAGGGCTGCGGCCCGCTCCTCGGCCGAGCCGTCCCGGGCAACGCTGAGCAAGACGTCGGGCGGGAGGATGCACTGCAGAGGGGAACGGTGCTGTGGTGTGCGGTTCATCAGCTACCTCTCTTCTAGTCCGTTGAATTGTTCCGTCGTGGGGCTGTTCCTGAATGCGCCGACTAGTGGCTGTGGGTTGCCGTTGATTGGGCGGTTGCATCCTGTCGGCACTCCGACCACGATTGGTCGGAGTTCTTGATCGGCGAGTAACTCTGTCTGCCCGAGAACACGTTGGGCTGTGCTGATGGCGGTCTGAGTCTCCTTTTATGGCCTGTCGAAGCGGATGGCGAAGCGGTCGATGTACCAGGCATCGTCATGGACGCGCTGGGAGCGGACCTGGATGGCGCGTTGCGATGCGTCCCCGTCGAGCACGTCAGCCACCGCAGCAGGAAAGTGCTCCTGGAGGCGAAGGCAGGAGACGACAGCGGCGAGCCGGGGCCCGGTTAGATGGACGATCGCGACTCGCACGAGATTGGCAAGCACCGACTGGGGGCTGATCTCGTAGGGAAATCGCTCTCGGAACAGGTGTGCCACCTCGACCTCCGGCACAACCAGGCATTGGTAGCCCAAGGTCCACAACCGTAGGCTCAGCTCTAGGTCCTCGGCCCCCCAGCGAAACAGACCGTCGTCAAATCCCCCGCAACGTTCGAAGACCTCCCGGCGCATGGCCAGAAAGCATCCGCACAACATGGGGACGCCAACCGGGGCATCGCCCGGGTACGGCAGCCATTCGACGTTGAGCGCAGCGTCCGACCAGGTCATGCCCCAGCCTTTCCACGACGGTTCGCCCATAGCCACGACGGAGGGAGCGACCGCTCCGACCGCGGGATCGGCAAGAGCGCTAACGAGAGGGTCCCACCAGTCGGAGGAAACGTCGACATGGGCATCACTGAAGACCAACACGTCGCAGCCAAGCTCCAGAACGCCGTAGTTGCGGGCGCCCGCCACCCCGAGTCGAACCGCTGGACGGCGAATGGTCAGTCGCTCGTCGTGCGGAAGAGATGCCACACTGCCATCAGTCGAATGGTCATCGACCACCACGACGCGAGCGCCGCTTGGCAATGTTGCCAACAGGCCCTCGACCGTCCGTGTCAGCCGGTCACCCTCGTTGTGGCTGATGACCACAACGCCGACGCTTAAGTCAGCCACTCAGGCCACCTTCATCGAGCGGACGCCACCTTCCTCGGCGGACCCCTCCCGACCTACGGGTGAGGCGTCGGGTGCGGGTGAGGCGTCGGGTGCGGGGTGCTTGAACACGTCGGCATCCCTATCCCTGCTGAGCCCGGTCCGCACTCGGTGACCGTCGCCAGGTCGGGCACGTCGCCCAGCTCGAGGAGTTGATTCATTGCCGCCTCCATTGTCACGCCGGCGACGCCCTCATCAACAGACAGAGCGATCCGGACTCCCGAACCGTAGCCCGCCGCGCTCATGGGCGCGCCGCCGGACCGGGTCCACCGGGCGGTCTCCAAGCACGACTGCACCGGAGTGGACAGGACGAAGGATCGTCGGCAGTACGGTGGCGTCGCGCCCTCGGTGCCATCCGACGTCCGTGCCGGTCACCGACCACGTCCAACGGTGCCAACGAGGAATTGGGAAGCCTGGGAGGGGGACGACATGGCCTATCGCGAGCACAACCGGCGGGCCTGGTCATATCTGGCTGGGGGCAAGGACGCATCGACGCGGCCGTGGAATCCCAACGAGGTACCCGACCCGAAAGCGCTGCTGGATCCCCATTCGTGGATCCCCTGGGCCGAGGTCCACAGTGTCCTCTGCCTTGCCGCCGGGGGCGGCCAACAGGGGCCGCTCTTCGCATCTCTCGGCATGAGGGTCACGGTCTTCGACCTCAGCGTGCAGCAACTGGAAGCCGACCGCAGGGCTGCGGAACAGGCCGGCCTCGCCATCGACACCGTCGAAGGCGACATGGCGGACCTCAATGCGTTCTCCGATTGCCAGTTCGACCTCGTGTACCAGCCGATCTCGTCTCAATACGTGCCCGACATCCGACAGGTCTACAGAGAAGCGCTGCGGGTGACCCGCCCGGGAGGCTGCTATTGGGTGGAGCACTGGAATCCGGCCCAGATCCAACTATCCGAGCGCCGGGCGTGGGACGGCGAGGCGTATCGCATCATCCATCCCCACGGCACCGGAGTACCCCTCGCCTGGGAGCACGCGACCGACGGAGACGAACCCGCAGTCTCGTGGAACTACGTGCATTCCCTCGAGACGCTGATAGGCGGCCTTTGCGACGCTGGGTTCGTCATCATGCACTTCGCAGAGCGTCACGACGCGGACCTCGAAGCGCCTCCCGGATCGACAGCCCACATCTCGGCATACATCCCGACATTCCTGTCCACCTTCGCCCAGAGGCCCTTTTGACCCAGGTCTGATCGCTCAGGTGATCTTGTCCCCCTCGAAATTGGGTCCGAACCGTCCGTCGGTTGCAGAGCTGGCTCGAGACGGTCCCAGGCGTTGGTCACTACTCGTCGACCACTGAGGACGTCTCTCAAAATCGTCGATAGGTTCCGGACTCGATTCGCGGCCGGGTCCGCGCAGGTCACCCGGTGGAGCGAGACTAAGCTGCTCCCGGGAGCTTGCCGCTGGACGCCAGAATTCATACGAGGTCCCGCTCACGTCCGCTTGCGCACAGATTGGGGCATTTTCCAAATGGCATCAAAGCCGTGCATTGTCATCGTCGCCTACGAGGTAACTCATGAGGACAGCAAGAGGTTCTTGGACTCCTGGGAGAAGGCTAACGGCTTCCTGAAGAAGCAGCCGGGATTTGTGAGCACGGACCTGCATCAGGCCGTTTCGGCGAACCCCGGCTTCCGTTTCGTCAACGTCAGCCACTGGGAGAGCGACGACGCATTTCGCACTGCGACGCAGAGCCCTGACTTCCAGGCCGCATCTGGCCGGCTCGAAACGTTCCCCATCCACGCCGCGGCGTACGAGGTCGTCCGCAGCTGAGCTCGGGTCGTCTCCGCTGGACTGTTCCGCTCGAGGCTACCGAGCTGGCCTCGGTCCGGCGCGACACCGAGCGGAGCGGTGCCTACACGCCCGTGGGCGCCACCTCGGTCACCAGGGTGAGCTGGTCTTTCAATATCGAGCGAAAGGTCACCCAGACCCGGAACTGGTCTTTTGCCCCTCGAGAATTGTGGCGGACGGCTCGTCGATTGCCCGTAGGACTTGGCTCGAAGTGGTCAGCTGGTGATGCCGTCGGTCACCTGCTCATCGACGAAATAGGAACCCCGACGAGCCGGGGCAACCCTGTTCCGGCCCCGGCCGCCCGGGCCCGTCCGCTCCGCCGCTGCTGATACGACCTGGGAAGGGAGGCAACCCGACACCGGCGACCCCGAATTGTGGAGGGCAGTGGGCGGGCTGCCGTTCAGCGCGGCCCTGCGAAGGGACACACACGATATGGGGGGGGCGACGTCGAGGTGGCGCGGCCTGTGCGCCGACAACTGCTCGGCCATAGTGTTTCGTTCATGGAGACGGGTGAAGTCGACGCGGAGCCACGCCCTTCGACTCCTGGCCCGGTCGAGCCAGCGACAAACCACGGAGGAAGCCCGCCGCGTGGACTGGCCCACCTCAGCCAATCGAGCGTCGACCGGGGCCGCTACGGCCGCATGTTCCGCCAGCTCGAGGCCTTCACCCCCGACGACGCCAGCCTGATCGCGCTGGCGGACTCCATGGGTCCCTTCCCGGCCCCCGGAGTCGCTGCGGCTTCTGCCGAAGCGATCCAACCCGGGGAGAATCCGGATATCCCCGCCGGCTACACCTACCTCGGCCAATTCGTCACCCACGACATCACCTTCGACCCGACGTCGGTGCTCCAGAGGCGCAATGACCCCGATGCCCTGCTCGATTTCCGGACCCCCCGCTTTGACCTCGACTCGCTCTACGGCTCGGGGCCGGCCGACGCCCCTTTCCTGTACGACCAGGACGACCCGCTCAAGCTGCTGGTGGGTCACAACCTCGACCCGGCGGACGAGACCAACGACCTGCCCCGCAACGCCCAGGGACGGGCCTTGGTGGGCGACCCCCGCAACGACGTCCACGTCATCGTGTCCCAGCTGACGCTTGCCTTCCTCCGGTTCCACAACGCAGTGGTCGACTACCTGCGCCGCCGGTCCTTTCCCGAGGCCGGGCTGTTCGCCGAGGCCCAGCGCCTTGTCCGCTGGCACTACCAGTGGATCGTGATGAATGACTACCTTCGACGCATCGCCGGATCCGATGTGCTCGGACGGGTACTCGTCGATGACCCGGCGACGGGGGGCCGGCGGGCGGACCTTCAATTCTTCAAGTGGAGGCGGCACCTCTTCCTCCCGGTAGAGTTCTCGGCTGCCGCCTTCCGGTTCGGCCACAGCCAGGTGCGGGCCACCTACGTCCTCAATCCGGACCTGGAGCCCAAACACATCATGCTGCCCACCTTCCCGGCGCCTCCCCTCGAGCAGCTCGGGGGCTTCCGTCCGCTGCCAAAGGGCTGGAAGATCAGCTGGGACCTCTTCTTCGCCATGGCCGGGTCGGCGCCGCAGCTGAGCCGGCGCATCGACACCAAGATGGCCGGGCCTCTGGGCCGGCTGCCCCCGATGTTGGATCCCGACCGACGATCGCTCGCCCTCCTCGACATGCTGCGGGGCCGGGCGCTGGGGTTGCCCTCGGGTGAGGCGGTGGCGGCGGCCGTGGGCACCTCGCGCTCCGACCTGGGCCTCAAGGCCAAGACGCCCCTGTGGTACTACCTGCTCCGGGAGGCCGAAGTGGACTCGGGGGGACTGCGCCTGGGGCCGACCTCGGCCACGATCGTTGCCGAGGTCCTGGTAGGGCTGCTGGCTGGCGATTCCTCGTCCTACCTTCGGATCGAGCCCGGTTGGACACCGGAGCTTCCGTCCGCCCAAGCTGGGCAGTTCGACATGGTCGACCTCCTGCAATTCGCCGGCGCAGCCTGACCTCTCGCCCGGTGCCGACGTCATGGACCCCTCTGGACCCGGTGATCAGGCTCCAGCGGCGTCGAGTCGAGATTTTCCCTGCTCGCTCGATCGGGTTGTAGAAACACATTCGGGTTTGGGCGCCGTGAGGCAGCACCGAGGGG
>JALYYN010000417.1 GCA_030946525.1 Actinomycetota bacterium
TGTGCCCGCCGAAGCCGAAGCTGTTCGTCATGGCCACTTCGATCGGCAGCCGGCGGGCGAGGTTGGGCACGTAGTCGAGGTCGCACTCCGGGTCGGGCACCTCGTAGTTGATCGTCGGCGGCAGCACGCCCGTCTGCAGGGCCTGGACGCAGACGACCGCCTCCAGAGCGCCGGCCGCGCCGAGGAGGTGACGGTCATCGACTTCGTCGACGACAGAGGTACGGCGCGGCCGAGGACCTGAGAACGGACGGCCTGGGCGGCGGGGCCCCGTGCGCTACGCCGTCTCCCGAGTGGCTGCGGCGGCGCGCAGGAGCTCATCCACGTCGGGCCGGTCGTCCGGGCTCGTCGGCCGGAAGATCATGCGGGTCTCCCCCGCGACGACCACCGCGTCGCCACCGAGCTGGCGAGGATCCTCGACCGGCAGCGGCAGGGGGCGCCCGTCGGCCCGGGCCTTGGCGTAGATGGCCCGGGTGCCTTTCGTGAACAGCTCGCGGATGGGCGCGGAGCCGAGGCCCAGCCGGTGGTAGAGCCGGCGGTCCTCGTCAGAGCCGAACAGGAAGGGCCAGTCGAGGTCGTCGGCGAGCGCGGCCAGCGCCTCGGGCGGGCTGAAGCCGACGGCGACGGGCGTGAACCCCAGCTCCGCCCACTCAGCGGAACGACCGAGCACCCGCACGAGGTGCTGCTGGCAGGGCAGTCAGTGCCGGTGGCGGATCACGGACAACATGGCCCGTGGCGGCTCGGCACCGAGATCGACGGCCCGGCCCGAGCGTGCGTCCGGCAGGACGATGCCGCGGAGCGACGTCGGCGTCGAGTCGGTGTCCACGATCGAGGCTATGTCTCCGCCGACTGCCATCGGCGCCGGGTGTCGAATGCGCCGGCCGTGCCGAGCGCCCGCAGCTCGACCTTGCGGACGCGCGTGGTCGGGGTCTTGGGCAGCTCGTCGTGGACCCGGAGCCAGCGGGGCACGAGGTACCGGGGAAGGACACCGACGAGGAAGGAGGTGACCTCGACGAGGTCGAGCTCCGTCGCCTCGCCCGCCACGATGCACAGCAGAACCTCCTCCTCGACACCGTCGGCGGCCGGGACGCCGACCGCGGCCGCCTCCACGATCCCCGGGTGCGTCACCGCCGCCTCTTCGATGAACGACGGCGCGATCATCTCGCCGGCCCGGCGGATCGCATCGCGGCGGCGGCCGAGGAACTGCAGCTCGCCGTCGTCGGTCCACTGCAGGAGGTCGCCGGTGCGGTACCACCCGTCCTCGGTCCAGGTCTCCCGGGTGGGCGCGCCGGGGCCGTCGGCGCCCAGGTACCCGTCGAACATGACGTGGTCGGCCCGGGGTCTCATCCAAAGCTCCCCGGGCGCACCGGGACCGAGCGCCTGCCCGTCGTCGGCGACGACCCGGGCGTCCCACCGGTCGCTCGGGACGCCGACGGTGCCGGGTGTCTGCGGCAGGCCCCGGGCGGGCCACGACCAGCACGATGCCGTCTCCGTCTGGCCCCAGGTCTCCGCGATCTGGAGGCCGAAGCGATCCTCGATCCTCCGCCACGACTCGATCGGCGCGGCCGCGCCCAGCACGCGCCGGACCGGATTGTCGACGTCCGACGGGGAGGGGCGCTTGCGGGACAGGGCCGAGAGGATGGAACCGACGAAGGTGAACATCACCGCGTCGGCGGCCCGGATCCGGCTCCAGAAGGAGAAGATGTCGAAGCCGGCGTCGATCGTGATGTGGCCGCCTCGCCCGAGGGCCGCCAGCAGGGTGCCCTGGCAGGTGACGTGGAAGAGAGGGAGACAGCAGTACAGCCCTTCGCCGGGCTCGATCGGCAGGCACTCCTCGCCGTAGCAGTGCCCCCAGAGCGCCTCACAGTGGCGGCTCCACAGGACACCCTTGGGAACGCCGGTCGTGCCGGAGGTGTACATGAGCTTGGCCGGCGCGCCGGGGTCGTCGTCGAGGGGATCGGGGGGCCGGCCCGATGTCCGGTCCAGCAGGTCTTCGACCCGAGGGCGGGTGCCCGAACCCGGCGGCCCTCCGAGGACGAGCACGTCCTTCAGCTCGGGCAGGCCCTCCCGAATCCTCTCGACGTCATCGAGCAGGCCGTGGGCGATGACGAGCACCCGGCCCCGACTGTGGGCCATGACCTGGCGCAGCGGCTCGCCGGTGAGCAGGGCGTTCAGCGGCAGGTAGACCGCACCCAGCTTGGCGCAGGCCAGCCAGCTTGCGACCGCTCCCCAACCGTTGGTCGTGCGGACCATGACGACGTCCCCCGTGCCGTACCCGAGCGCGGCGATCACCTCGGCCATCCGGTTGACCAGGTCATCGGTCTCCGCGTAGCTCAGCACCGCGTCCGGCAGCGCCAGGAACGGCTTCGGCCCGAGGCGCCCGGCCCGGTCCTCCAGCAGCGACCGAATGGACCCGTGATCGCCGGTCAGAGGGACGTTCACGCGAGTGTCACGCCGCCATCACCTCGTCGAGGACGCTGGCCTTGAGACGCACGAAGGCGGGGTCGGACAGCGTGTGGCGGCCCCGCTCCTCGCCGAAGGCCAGCGTGCGCTCGTTCACCACGTGCGACGGACGGGAGGACAACAGGCCGAGGCGGTCGCCGAGCAGGAGGGCCTCGTCGACGTCGTGGGTCACCAGGATGGTGCTGGTCGGGCGCTCGGCCAGCAGGCGCCGCACCCACTCGTGCATGCGAAGGCGGGTCTGGGCGTCGAGGGCGCCGAACGGCTCGTCGAGCAGGAGCAGCGGAGGCTGGTTGGCCAGGACCTGTGCGAGCGAGGCCCGCTGGCGCATGCCGCCCGACAGTTGCTTCGGCAGGGCGTCGGCGAAGTCGGCAAGGCCCGTCACCTCCAGGAGGTCGGCCACGATGCGCTCGACCCCGGCCGTGCCGCGGTCGCGGGGACCGAAGCCGATGTTGGCCTTGACCGTGAGCCACGGGAACAGCGTTCCGGCCTGGGCGACCAGGCCGCGTTGGGGGGAGGGCCCGACGACCGGCGTGCCGTCGACGGTGACCGTCCCCGCGTCGTACGGCTCGAGGCCGGCGAGCACCCGCAGGAGCGTGGACTTGCCGCACCCGCTCGGGCCGAGGAGCGCAAGGGTCTGCCCGGCTGCGACCTCCAGGTCGACCCCTTCCAGCACGACGAGGCTTCCGAAGGACTTGCGCAGGCCCCGGGCGACGAGGAGCCCGGACCGACCGCTCGGCCCCGCCGGGGCGCCCTCACCACTGGTCACGCGTCGCTCCAACGAACGAGCGGCCGCGCCGCCAGCCGGAGCAGGCGGTCACCGGCGTACCCGATGACGGCGAAGAGGAGGACACCGACGACGATCTGATCCGTCGCCCCCGCCTCCCGTGCCGAGATCATCATGGCCCCGATGCCCCTGCTCACCCCCAGCAGCTCGCCGACGATGACGCACGTCCATGCCAGCGTCAATGAGAGCCGCAGCCCGGTGAGGATCTCCGGAAGCGCGCTGGGGAGGTAGACCCGTCGCCACATGCGCGACCGGGGTGTCCCGAGCATGCGGGCGGTCTCGACCTGGGCCCGCGGCACCCGGGCCACGCTGTCGGTGGTGGCCACCACCACCGGCCAGAGGGCACCGATGAAGATCAGGATGCGGGCCGGCGGCTCGCCGATGCCGAACTGCACCGCGGCGAGTGGCAACCACGCGAAGAGCGGCACCGCCCGCAGTGCGTTGGTGGTGGGTTCCAGGAGTTCGGCCACCCATTTCGAGAGGCCGAGGCCGAGGCCGAGGACCAGACCGACGACGACGGCCACCACCCATGAGGTGAGGCAGCGGCCGAGGCTGGCGGAGATGTGCAGCCACGCCGCGCCCTTGTACGGCAC
>JALYYN010000446.1 GCA_030946525.1 Actinomycetota bacterium
CCCAATCACTGGGGGGCATGACCGCATCACCGCTTGGGCGGGCTGTTGCTGAGGGGACGCTGTGGTATCCGCGGCTCTCCGAGCCACAAGACCTGGAGCCTGCCGTCCGTTCAGCGCTACTCGATGACGTAGCCCTTCCGGTCATGCGAAGGGTGATCGGGCTGGTGTGTCCCAGATGCGGGCCGAACCCGCTCAGCCTGGCCCGCAAGGGCGGAGGAATCGACATCGAGCTGCCATGTTTCCGCTGCGGAGAGCCCCTTCGGATTGAAGTCAAGCGGAACAGTGCCGCATTCAATTGCTGGAATCAGTGCGATCGATATCCAGAGGGCTACTGCCAACTCGGTGGCAGAGCGGAACCAGGAACCTCCTTCTTGCTTGATTTCGGCGACCGGGCTCCGGGTGCGGAGGCTGGGCCGGCCTGTGACAACCACACAGGTTGGGCATACGTGTCTGCGTTTATACTGGCGAACGAGCTTGCCGCTGCGGGACGCGCTGCAGGCCCTGTCCTGGGCGCCGTGCCGATCGGCGTCAGCCGGGTCTTCTATGCCGCCCTTGATAGGCGAGACTTGTTCGACGGTCTTGGTGGACTACCCGGTCGCCTGGACATCGACCCAGCTCCAACACCCGAAGATGCAGTACCGTTCTTGCTCCGGGCCGTCTTCACCGACCAGCGGCGCATTGAGGGGGTAGCCAAACTCCTGAGGATCGCGGGCGTCCGATGCGAAGCTCTGAGTCGGGGTAACCGGCTCAGGCTCTGGATCGAAGGTGACATCTTCGTCGGCTCCTGGGATCAGTCCAGCGCCGTACCGCTTATCTACACGGCGGGCAAGGAAGTGGGGTCTGCTACCTCCGAGGTTTGGGAGTTGATAGGCGGTGGGCGAGCAGCGATAGATGTGCTCGCTCCCAGACTTCTCGATGGGCTGACTTGGTCGAGCGTGCAGGGAATCGTTGACGATCTCTACGGGTTCGCGGCGAAACTCGTGCTAGCCTCGATTGTTCGTCCGGCCCCGTGCTGAGGGGTCGCGCGTCCGCGTAAAAGCCCTCCTGACCTGGGAGAATGCGTGTTCTTGACGCACCATTCGACCAGGAAAGAAGGGCTCCTTGAAGGTACATCGTACCCAGTCGGTCCGGCACGCGAAGGTGACCACCGACGGTGAGGGCCTGGTGTCGCACGCGGGCACGGCGCTACTGGCGGAGATGGCCGACCGCTCGGGGCTGACCCGGGCCATGTCGGTGGCCATGGGCGACTGCGGCATCTCCTGGCACACCCATGACCCGGGCGTCGTGCTCACTCATCTGGCCGTGGCTATCGCCGACGGCGGTGACTGTCTCTCCAAGCTGGCGGTCCTGCGCAACCAGGAGGCGCTGTTCGGTCCCGTCGCCTCCCATCCGACGGCCTGGCGGGCGGTGGAGGCGGTCACATCGAGAGAACTGCGCGGCATCGACGTCGCCCGCGCCGCGGCACGGGCGGTGATTTGGGCCGCCGGTGGCGCACCGAGCAGCGTCACCCTCGACTTCGACGCCACCTTGGTCGATGCCCATTCCGAGAAGCAGGACGCCAAGCCGACGTATAAACGGGGCTTCGGCTTCCATCCCCTCGGCGTCTGGTGCGACGAGACGACGGAGTTCCTGGCCGGCATGCTCCGTCCCGGCAACGCCGGGGCCAACGTCGCCGCCGACCACGTCAAGATGCTCGACGCCGCGCTGGCCCAACTGCCTCCGGCGTGGCGGGCCGGCCACGGGCCCGGCGACGACCCGGCTTCGGTGCTGCACCCGGTCCTGGCCCGGGCCGACTCGGCGGGTGCCACCCACGGCTTCGTCGATGCGTTGGTCGAGCGCAACATTGGCTTCTCTATTGGCTTCGACGTGGACGGCCGGGTGCGCGACGCCCTGATGCTGGTCCAGGAAGAGGACTGGTCCCAGGCGGTCGAGGCCGATGGCCGGGCCCGCCCGGGAGCATGGGTCACCGAGCTCACGAAGCTGGTCGACCTGGGGACCTGGCCCGCCGGCGTCCGCCTCATCTGCCGGCGGGAACGGCCCCACCCGGGGGCTCAGTTGTCGTTGTTCGACACCTCCGAGGGCTTCCGCCACACCTGCTTCCTCACCTCCTCGAAGGGAAAGCCGCCGCCGTTGGAGCTGCGCCAACGCCGCCATGCCCGGGTGGAGGACCGCATCCGGTGCGCCAACGAGTCCCCTTCGCATTGCGCGCTCATCTCCTCAGGGTTGATCGAACAGTCCAACCGGACCGGGTTTCACCTGGATATGCAGCCTGCTGCGCCGGCCGTGCCGCACGTGGACCGCCGGCAGCTCGCCGCGTTGGACCTTGTGCAACACCGTCTGGGGGACCACGCCGAGGGCCCTGGCTGCCTGATCGAGAGGTAGCCAGCCCGCTGGTGCCTGCTCGGCCACCTTGGACCGCAGCGCGTCGTCGAGGCGGATCTGCCAAGGGGCGCCTGGCGTTATCTGCTCGCCGACGATGAACCCAGCGGCCAGCCAGCGGTAAACGGTGCCGACGCCGACGCCGAGCTCGGAGGCTGCCCTGGTGACTCCGACCACCTCGCCATCATCGCAGGGGGGTGTGACACTGCCCGGGTCTGGGCTGGGAATGCGATGGGTCTTGCGCAGCTGGCCGACGCGGGCCTTGGTGAAGGTGAGCCCGGTCCCGGTGCGGCGGTGCTGTCGAGCGAGGACCGTGGCGATGGTGGCGTCGTCGTAATGGACGGCGAGGCAGCGGACGAGCTCGACGGTCTCGGCCTCCGTCTTCCGCCACGGCGCGCCGAGGCGGGGGAGGTCGACGCTGACGTCGGTGCTCGCCCCGCCCTCCCACCACAGGCGCAGCTCGGCTCGCCGAGCGGCGCGGTCCACGGTGACCGACACTTCAACGAGCACGGCGCGCAGGAGCTGTTTGCGCTCCCGCGACGTCGTCGTCGGGGCGTCGAAGATCGCCCGCAGGTCGGCGCCGGCCCGCTCGAGCCAGCCCAGTTCCTCGACGGTCAGCGACCCGGGCCGCCGGGCCCGCTCGCCGGCCAGGGCGGCCTCGGCCTCCCCGACCGCCGCCAGTCGCTGTTCCCACGCCGCCTCGAGCGATCGAGCCACGAGGCGGTTCTCGGGCTCGCAGACGTCGAACTGGCGTCGGGCCCGCTCGGCCTCATAGCGGGTGCGCTCAACAGCGGCCTCGAACAGGCGAAGGTGCTCCGCCCGAGCCGACTCAGCCTCGGCGAGCGCCTTGACCGTGGCCGCCAACGCCGCCGGCTCCAGCGCGGCGAAGACCTCGGCCACCACGGCACGCTCGATCTGGCGACCGCCCACGCTCTGGCAGACACGTCCCGAGCCCGAAGCGTCGAAGGGCCCGGCGGCGATGCACTCATAGCGCGAGGACTGCCCGGGGCTGGCCGAGCCAGCGGGTGCCTTGGCGCCGGAGTAGCCCACCCTCATCATCCGCCCGCAGCACCCGCAGCGAAGGATGCCCTGCAGCAGGGCGCTGCCCTCCCGCACCGCTCCGCCGCCCTCGCCCCGGGGCACCGCGCAGTTCGCCCGCATCCGGGCGCAGTTGGCCTGGAAGGTCTCCCAGGAGATGTAGCCGGGGTGGTGGTCGGCGATGAGGACCGACCACTCCTCGGGCGGCAGGGACCGGGTCCGGCGGTTTGGAGCACCGTCGGGCCCGAGCAGCCGGACGGCACGGGAACGGCCGAACGCGAACGCGCCGGCGTAACAGGGGTTGGTGAGCATGCCGTGGACGAACCCAACGGTGGCGGGCGCCCATTCGATCCTGGCCCGGGGCCGCCGCCGAGGCAGGTCGAGGCCGTCCTGGCGCAGCGATAGCAGCACCTGGCGGGCCGAGCCCAGCTCCCCGAACCGGCGGAACACAGTGGCCACCGCCTCTCGCACCGCCTCGTCCGCGCACAGCACCACCCGGTCGTCGGGGTCGTAGTCGTAGCCGACGGGCAGGGCGACGCGCAGCTCCCCCTTGGCCGCCTTGTGGCGCACGCCGGCAAGGAGGCGGCCGCGCAGAAGGTGCAGCTCGGCCTCGCTCATGGTGCCTTTCAGGCCCAGGACCAGGCGGTCGTTGTAGTCGCCGGGGTGATAGAGCCCGTCGGCATCGGCGATGAGGGTGTCGGTCATAGAGCACAGGTCCAGCAGTCCATACCAATCGGCGTTGTTGCGAGCCAGGCGGGACACCTCGATGCCGAGCACCAGGCCAACCTGGCCCAGGCCAACTGCGGCCACCAGGGCCTTGAACCCCTCTCGGGCGGTCGACTCGGCCCCCGAGCGGCCGAGGTCCTCGTCAATGACCACCACCCGGGCCGGGTCCCATCCCAGCTCCACGGCCCGCCGGGTCAGCTCGTACTGGCGCTCCAGGCTCTCGGTGTTCACCCGCACCTGGGTCACGCTGGACTGGCGCACGTAGAGATAGGCCAAGCGGCGTCGGTGATCAGGGTTGATCTTGGTCAGGTCGGCCATGACACCTCCTCGGGACCGGCGTCGACGACGCCGCGGGCGATGAGGCGGGACAACAGAGCCAGTACGCGGCCCTGGGCGGCCTCGGGCAGGTGTGCCCACACCTCGTTCGGGGTGGGCGCGGCAAGGGGAACCAGCCGGGGCTGGAAGGGCGGCGCTATTCTGAGCCTGCGCAAAGGCTCACCTCCTGGCTCGTTGGCACGTACCGGAGGGTGAGCCTATGTGCGCGTCTGGGCCTCATCTTGGACCGCGCCCGCCCGGCTGTACGCCTTCGAGGACCGTGGCATCTGATCCTTCCGGAGGCCGTCGAAAACGATCGCCCGGGTCGCCGGCGAGCAGCTCGGTGATCTGATCGGCGAGACGGTCCGCAGCCCAGCGTCGCAGCCCGATGGCGACGATGACGTCGCGCTCCCCACGGCGCAGCCGGACCATCCACGCCTGGTCGGGTGGTCGGCCACGTGAGCTGGCCGAGCCGTGGTCGACCTCCACGACGACGGGCACGTCATGGTCCCGCTGGCGTTGGCGGTGGGCGCCGGCGCGGCATGCGGGAGAGCAGTAGCGGCCAGGACGACCCGTCGCCGGTTGAGGGACGGGGTCGGTGCAACCGGGCCCGGCACAGATGGGCAGGGGGGTTTCGTCACGGAACGGAACCATCACGACAGCCCGCATCGTGTCGGGACCTCGGGACCGTCGGTCTCCCCGTTCACGGCCGTCGTCGCATGCGGCAGGGCGAGGACCGCCAACACGTCGACGATCGCGTGACCCGAACCTTGGTCACCGTCCGCTCCCATCGTCACCCGCGATCACCCGCAGCCGGCGGATCCCGTCAACCGAAAGGACCGTCCCGATCGAGGACACGCTCGGGCCCTCACCGAGGAGATCGGTGTCCGCTACCGGGAGCCTGCCCGGGAAGCCGTCGGGGAGGATCACCACCAACCACACGACGCCGTTCCAACAGTGGGAGCGCTCTGCCCTCAACGTTTGCCCCACCAGCGGATGCCGCGGGTTGATCACCGTGACGTCGGCCGGGAGACGGTCCGATGATTGCTGCAGTCTGTCACCGACTCCAA
>JALYYN010000382.1 GCA_030946525.1 Actinomycetota bacterium
GGACGGGACATGGCGGTGTTCGTCGAACACGGGCAAGTCAGGTCGCGGTGCCGTCGAACTGCTGCCGGGCCAGGCCCTCGGCGCCCCGGCCCTTCTTCTCCTGCCAGGCGCTCGAAGAGCGGATCTCCACATGGTCGAAGAAGCCCGTGACAACCACCGGGCCTTCCAGGCCGGCGAAGTCCCGCATCGGCTGCGGGATGACGATGCGCCCGGCCTTGTCCGGGACGACCTCCTGAGCCCCGGCGAAGAAGAACGCGGCCTGGTCGTGGCTGGCCGCGTCCCTCTTCGCCTGGGCCCGGAGCTCCCGGGCGCGCGCCTCGAACTCCTCGGGCGGCCACAGGGCCAGGCACTGGTCCACCTCGCTGGTGAGGAACGCCGTCGCCAGCTGGTCGCGAAATTTCGAGGGAAGCGTCAATCTTCCCTTCTCGTCCAGCGTGGGGGTGTATTCTCCTAAGAACATCAGTTCGTACGGAGTCCTCGGGCCGCGAGAGAGCAGGCGGCCGGAAAGGGGTGGAGGCAGGAGCGGTTGCAACAGTCGTCGGTACGGCGACGGGGATCGACGGAGGACCGCCGAGCGTGGTCGTCATTGGCATTCCCGTCTCCCCCACTTCGCTCCACCGAGCCCCACTCTAACCCCCATTCCGCCACGTGGTCAACGGTGCACGGCCTGTGGGCGGGCTGTGGGCCCCACTTCGGTCAAAATGCGTCCCGTGGATCTCCCTCTCCGCACCCGGGTCGCCGCGCTGGCCGGTCGGGCCATCGCCGACATCTCCCGCCGGGTGGGCGCGGGCGAGGGCTCGGTCATCGGCGGCCGGGTCACCCTGGCCATCGACCAGCGGGCGCTCGAGCTCATGACCGGCGGCCATCAGTCGGTGGTCGTGTCCGGCACCAACGGCAAGACGACCACCACCCGCCTCCTGGCCGCTGGCCTGTCGACCCGGGGTCCGGTCAACACCAACTCGGCGGGCGCCAACCTCCTCCCCGGCCTGGTCAGCAGCCTGTTCGGGGGCGGCGCGGGCGCAGCCGTCGCCCTCGAGGTCGACGAGGGCCTGCTGGCCGAGGCGGTGGCCGCCGTGCACCCGACCGCCGTCGTCCTGCTCAACCTCAGTCGCGACCAGCTCGACCGCTTCGGGGAGGTGCGCCGTCACGCATCGGACTGGCGGCTGGCCCTGGCCTCCTCCCCCGGCACCGTCGTGGTGGCCAACGTGGACGACCCCCTGGTGACCTGGGCCGCCGGGGCGTGCGACCCGGTCACCGACAGCAGCCGCTGCGGGGTCACCTGGGTGGGCACCGGCCAGCGCTGGCGGGCCGACGCCGCCGCCTGCCCGGCCTGCGGCAGCCGCATCCGCTGGAGCGAGCCCCGCCCGGGGCGGGGCGACGTGGAGTGGGCGTGCACCGCCTGTCCCCTGGCCCGGCCCCGGCCCGACGCCTGGCTGGAAGGCAGCGACCTGGTCCTCGCCGACGGCCGCCGCCAGCAGATCAGCCTCCAGCTCCCCGGCTGGTGCAACCTGGCCAACGCGGCCATGGCCGCGGCGGGGGCCATGGCCCTGGGGGTGGAGCCGGCCCGGTCGGTGCGGGCCATGTCCAGGGTGCGGGCGGTGGCCGGGCGCTACCAGGTGCTGAACGTCGACGGCGCCCGCGTCCGGCTCCTCCTCGCCAAGAACCCCGCGGGCTGGGCCGAGGCCCTGGAGCTGATCCGGCCGCCGCCCGTCCCCGTGGTGATCGGGATCAACGCCGGCGTGGCCGACGGCCGGGACCCCTCCTGGCTGTGGGACGTGCCGTTCGAGCGGCTCAAGGGCCGGCTGGTGGTCGCCACCGGGGAGCGGGGCCGGGACCTGGCCGTCCGGCTGCGCTACGCCGAGGTCAACCACAGCTTCGAGCCCGACTACAACAAGGCGGTGGCCGCGGCCGGGGGACCCGACATCGACTTCGTGGCCAACTACACGTCCTTCCAGGACGCCCGCCGGGCGCTGGCCCGTGCCTGAGCCGGTCGCCATCGCCCTCCTGTACCCCGAGCTGCTGGGCACCTACGGCGACGGCGGCAACGCCATCGTCCTGGCCCAGCGGCTGCGGTGGCGGGGCATCCCCGCCGAGGTGGTCGACGTCACCGCCGGCGAACCCATCCCCCGCGGCTGCCAGCTGTACCTGATGGGGGGCGGGGAGGACGCGCCCCAGACCCTGGCCGCCCGGGAGCTGCGCTCCGGCAGCGCCCTCTCCGACGCGGTGGCCGGCGGCGCCGGGGTGCTGGCCGTCTGCGCCGGTCTGCAGGTCCTGGGCCGGCGCTTCGCCGGCGACGACAACCGGGTCCACGAGGGCCTCGGCATGCTCGACTGCGAGACCCACAGGGACGGCGGCCCCCGCCGGGTGGGCGAGGTGGTGGTCACCCCCGACCCGTCGCTCGACCTGCCCGAGCTGAGCGGCTACGAGAACCACGGCGGAGTCACCACCCTGGGGGCCACCGCCCAGCCGCTCGGCAAGGTGGTGGTCGGCCGCGGCAACGACGGCGGCGACGGGACCGAGGGCATCGTCAGCGGCCGGGTCGTCGGCACCTACCTGCACGGCCCCGTCCTGGCCCGCAACCCCGCCCTCGCCGACCACCTCCTGGCCTCGGTCCTGGGCCCCCTCGACCCCATCGAGGAGCCCGAGGTCGAGGCCCTCCGCCGTGAGCGGCTGCAGGCCGCGCGCCATCCCCATCTCCCTCACCTCAACGCGGGCTGGCCCCGCCTCCGCTCCGGCTGGCGACGGCGCCTGAAGGGCGGTTGACATGCCTGTGTCATGGCCGCCGCGCCCGGCGACGGCGCCCTTCCGGCACGCGGCGGTGCTGGCGCTCCTCGCCCTGGCGGGCGCCTGCTCGAGCGGCTCCCAGGCGGCCGGCGTCCGGGCCAGCACCACGTCGAGCGAGTCGCCGTCCAGCTCCTCCTCGACGGAGGCGCCCACGACCACCACGACCCTGCCGCCGGTCTATCCCCTGACCGGCCGCCCGGTCGATAATCCCGGCATCGCCGCCCGGCCCGCGGTCTCGGTGAAGATCGACAACATCGCCGAGGCCCGGCCCCAGGCCGGCATCGGCGCCGCCGACGTGGTCTACGAGGAGTTCACCGAGGGCATCACGCGGTTCATCGTGGTCTTCCACTCCAACGACGCCGACCTGGTCGGCCCGGTGCGGTCGGTCCGGCCCGCCGACCCGGTCATCACCGGCTCCCTCGGCGGCGTCCTCGGCTTCTCCGGAGGCAGCCCGGCGGCGGTCGCCCTGGCCACCGCAAGCACGCTCACCACCGTGACCGAGAACAACCAGGACGTGATGTACCGGCGGCCGGGCCGGGTCGCCCCCCACAACCTCTACACGTCGAGCGCGGGGCTGCGCTCGAAGGCGCCGGCGGGTGCCGGTCCGCCCGTCCCTCTCGCCGGCTTCCTGCGGGGCGGGGAGGAGTTCGGCGGGCCCGGGGCCGTGCCCGTGGCCGGCATGACCATCGTGCCCGCCCCCTACGTCACCGCCGGGTACGACTGGGACACGGCGTCCTCCACCTGGCTGCGCAGCACCGACGGGCGGCCCCACCTCCTCGACCCGGGCGGCCGGATCGCGCCCACCACCGTCGTGGTCCAGTTCACCCCGTACCTGGAGTTCGCGGCCGACTCCAAGGTCCAGTACCCCGACGTGCTGGGCACCGGCGAGGCTCGGGTGTTCGCGGCCGGGAAGATGGTGAAGGGGACCTGGTCGAAGCCGAACGCCGAGACCCCGACCGCCCTGGCCCTGGCCGACGGGACCCCGATCAAGCTGCCGCCGGGCCAGACCTGGTTCCACCTGGTAGCGCCCGGATCCTCGGTCACAGTGGGCTAGTGCCATGACCACAAACCATTGCCGCGTCCCGCCGGCCAGGACCACCGCTGGCGGCGTTCTCGTCCTCGTCGCACTGAGCGTGCGCCTTCGTCCTGCGGCCTTGCCAACGGCGCCCCTGACTCG
>JALYYN010000383.1 GCA_030946525.1 Actinomycetota bacterium
CGCCCCGCTCGCCCAGAGCCCAGGCCGCGACCTCGACCACCCCGGCATCGGGATCGTGCAACAGCGGCGCCAGGTCGACGTCCGCGGCCGGGATGGCCACCCGGCAGGCCCGGCGGCGGACCTCCGGCGACGGATCGGCCAGGGCGGCGCCCAGATCGTCGGTCCCGACCGCACCCAGCCGGCCCAGGGCGGCCAGGGCGGTGGCCCGCACCGCCGGCGATGGGTCGTCGAGCAGGCTGCGGGCCGCCGCCGCGTCGCCGGTGTGCCCGGCCAGCGCAGCGCGACGACGGCCGGCGTCGCTCCGGGCGGGGGTCTCGGGCATCGCCGTGGGTCCCGGACGGAGCCGGGGCGTCAGCTCGTGGCGCTGCGGATCAGGAAGGCGGCGCCGATCAGCAGGCCTCCGATGAGCATGGCGAGCAACGCACCCAGGACGGCGACCAGGACGATCAGCGCCACGGCCGACCTCACCCGCACCCACGCCGTGGTCGGCTTCGCCGGCAGCACCCGCAGCCGCATGGTGTCCGAGTCTGGCAGAGCGAGGGCCGGCGTCCCGGGGATGGTCGTCGGCGCTGCCGGTGGGCCCATCGGGGAGGCCGCCACCGACGACCCGGCGCGGGCCGTCGGTGCCACGGGTGCAGGCTTCGGCGAGCGGGACCGCGGTGCCCTGGCCGTACGGGCCGGCCTGGGCGTCCGGGCGCGGGACGGTTCACGCCGGATCGTGGGAGGCTGGTCCGGGCCGCTCAGGGCCACGCGCAACACGACTGCAATCGTCGCCGCAATCACGCCGAGGCTTATCAAAAACGTGGACACGACCGACCCGACTCTACCGACGCCCGAGGACCACGACCCGTCGCCGCGGGAGGACATCGGGCGCTCTTCGCGGCGGTGGGCGGTCGCCCTGCTCGTGGTGAGCATCGTACTGACCGGCCTCGGTGTGGTCGCCCGTTACGTGCAGTTGCCCTACGACACGCTCGGCCCCGGAAAGGCCGAGCCGGTCAACTCGGTCATCACCGTGAGCGGTCATGCTTTCTACCCTCCCCAGGGCAAGGTCTTCTACACCACCGTCTCGGTCCGGGAGCGGGTCAATCCGTACGAAGCGCTGGCCGGCTGGCTGGATCCCACGGTCGACGTCATCGCCGAGCAGCAGATCAGGGGAACCGTGCCGCCAGCCCAGTACCAGCAGCAGAACGTCGAGGCCATGGCCGACTCCAAGACGACGGCCGAGGTGCTGGCCCTCAAGGAGCTCGGTTTCACCAACCTCGGTGCGGGTGCCGAGGTCGTGGAGGTGGAGGCCGGCCAACCGGCCGCCGCCGTGCTGAAGGCCAACGACGTGATCGTCGCGGTGGACGGCGTACCCATCACCAACAGCAGTGACGCCGTGGCGGCTATCCAGGCGAAGGCGCCGGGCGACACCATCCACATGCAGATCCGGCGCGACGACGGCGCACCAACCGACGCCGAGGCCGTCCTCGGCCAGGGCGCCGGCGGCAAGCCCCTCCTCGGCGTCCGGCTGTCGACGAAGATCAAGCTGCCGTTCGACATCGCCATCGATTCCGGGCGGGTGGTCGGCCCGTCCGCCGGCCTGGCCTATGCCCTCGAGCTGCTCGACGTGCTGACGCCGGGCGAGCTCACGGGCGGCTCGTCGGTGGCGGCCACCGGCGAGCTGCAACCCAACGGCGCCGTCGCCGCCATCGGCGGAGTGGCGCAGAAGACGGTCACCGTCAAACGGGCGGGCGCCAAGATATTCCTGGTCCCCAAGGAGAACGAGGCCGAGGCTCGGGCCCACGCCGGGAGCGGCCTGCAGGTGGTGGGCGTGAGCAGCTTCGACGACGCCCTGCACGCCCTCGGGTCGCTGAGTGGGAGCAACGCCCTCGCCCTCGGAAAGCCGGGCGCCGGAATCTGAGCCCGGCCGCCGGCCCTCACCCGTTGGAACCCTGGGACAGCATGCCCGGTCCCACCCGTGGGACAATGAATTGTGCGGCGACGGCCACGGAGAGTGAGCAGAGGAAGCGGTACGATCGTGGGGACGTCCGCGCCGGCCAGGGGTCGAGGGTGCCGATGACCACGTCCGTGCTCCCGGCCGCCCAGGCCGGCGGCGGCACCAGCGGCCCGGCCCGCCCGGCGACCGCAGCCTGATGTCGCCCGAGGCCGCCCAGCTCCGTTTCGCGGTGGAGTTCGCCACCTTCCTGGTGGCGGTGGCCGGGGCCACGATCGTCCTGCTCCGGCCTCAGCTCGTCGGGTCCAGCCCGCGGTCGCGGTTCGTCCTGGCCCTCGGGTTCCTCTGCGTGGCCGCCGCCGCCTTCCTGCACGGTTCGCTGCTGACCGGCGCCAAGGAGGCCCCCGTCATCGTCCTGCGGGGGACCGGCATCGTGCTGCTGGCCGTCGGCACACTCGGGTGGGGCGACGACCGGACGACCCGCAGGTCGCTGTGGGTGGCGCTCGTCCTCATGGCCGGCGCCGAGGCCGCCGCCGTCTCCAACGCCACCATCGCAGCCGACTGGCTGCGGGGGGCGAGCGCCGTCGCCCTGGGCACGGTGCTCATCACCTCCGGCCGTCGCTCGGTGCCGGCGCGCATCGCGGTCAGCGCGGTGGCCAGCCTGCTGGTCGTGGTGTTGTCGGTGTCCGTGGCCCTGTCGATCGTGATCGCCGGGAACGTCGAGCAGGAAGCGTCGCGGCGGGTGTCGACCCGGGCCCTGGTGGAGGCCGACGCGGTCCAGTCCACCTCCGCCCGCGACGCCATCAACAGCGCCAAGCTCGTCGCCCTGACCCTGCAGGGCCGGCCCGCCGACTTCCTCCTCGGCCTGTCGAGGCGTCCCCGCTCCGACACGTCGGTGGCCGACGACCTGGGGAACTTCGTCAACGGCGGCCTGCTGGCCGCCACCGGACCGTTGCTCTACGCCACCGACCAGCGCCGGGCCATCGCCGGGGTCGGCCTCGACCAGGCCGGGGTCGACGCCCTCGTCGGCTCCCGGGCCGTCAACGAGATCATCGACAAGCGGTCGCCGTCCACCGGCTCGGTCGAGGTGATCGGCGGCCGCGTGCTGGCCGTCGGCGCCCACGAGGTAACGGTGCCCGCGCCGCAGGGCCGGCAGCTGGTCGGGATCGTGATCGCGTCGGCCGTCCTCGACAACACCTACCTCTCCGTGCGGGCCGAGAGCGACCCGGGCGTCACCCTCTCCCTCGTCGACCGCGACCAGCGGCTGGCGTCGGTCGGTCGCCAGCTGCCCGAGGAGCCGGTGCTGCGGGTGGCCCGCGAGGCGCTCGGCGAGTCGGGCCGGTCGAACCGGGTCTCCGGCGGGAACTTCCTGGCCGGCCGGGCGGTGCTCGCCCCCGACGGCACCCGGGTGCTGGCGGTGGTGGCCAGCCTGCCGACCACCACGGTGGACCAGACCCGCAACTCGCTGTTCCGCAGCCTGTTCCTCGTCGGGCTGCTGACCGCCCTCGTCGCCTTTTTCGTCGCCGTCTTCGTGGGCGAGCGCATCGGGGTCGGCCTGCGCAAGCTCACCGTCGCCGCCGAGGCCATCCAGGCCGGTGACCTCAGCGTGCGCACCGACGTGGCGAGTGGCGACGAGGTGGGTGTCCTGGGGGCGACGTTCGACTCGATGGCCGAATCGATCGAGTCGCTGGCCGCCGAGCTGCGCCAGACCGCGGATGAGGAGGCCCAGGTCCGCGCCCGGATGGAGGCGGTCGTGGCCGGGATGGGGGAGGCGCTGATGGCGGTCGACGCCGCCGGGCGCATCACGACGTTCAACGCCGCCGCCGAGGAGCTCTTCGGCATCTCGTCGCGGTACGCGGTGGGCCAGTCGGCCGCCTCGGTGGCCACCATCGTCGCCGAGGACGGCACCGACCTCTCGGCCCGACTGGCGACGCCGTCGGCCACGCCGTGGAGCGCCGCCGCCGTCGTCGTCCGCGAGCAGGACGTCCGCATTCCCGTCGCCCTGTCCGCCGGGGGACTGGGCCGGGCCGGGGGTGCGGTGGGGGGCGGCGTCTACGTGCTCCGGGACATGCGCCGGGAGCGGGAGGCCGAGCGGGCCAAGAGCGAGCTGCTGTCCAACATCAGCCACGAGCTGCGCACGCCGCTGGTGCCGATCAAGGGCTATGCCGAGCTGCTGCTGAAGAGGAAGGTGCCGGTCGCCAAGGCGAGGGAGTCCCTCGAGGAGATCGTCGAGGCGGCCGATCGGTTGGAGGTGGTGGTGCAACGCCTGCTCGACGTGGCCGCCCAGGAGACGATGCCGCTCAACGTCCGCAAGGAGCCGGTCCCGGTGCGCCCGCTGCTCGAGTCCGTGGTCGACCGGTGGAAGGGCCGCGTCGACGCCAGCCACCCCATCAGCCGACGGCTGTCCCGCGACCTTCCTTCCTTGAGCGGCGACCGCCGCCTCCTGGAGCGGTGCCTCGAGGAGCTGGTCGACAACGCGGTGAAGTTCTCGCCCGCGGGCGGGCCCGTCTGGGTCACCGCCAACCTGGCCGCCAACGGCTCCTCGACGGCGGCCGGGCACGCCGCGGTGGAGATTTCCGTCCGCGACCAAGGCATCGGCATCCCCGAGGACCGCCTCGACGGGATCTTCGAGGACTTCGCCCAGGGCGACAGCTCACCCACCCGCCAGTTTGGCGGCCTGGGGCTGGGCCTGGCCCTGGTGCGCCGGGTCGTAGCCGCCCACGAGGGCGAGCTGGTCTGTGAGACCACGCTGGGAGAGGGGTCGACGTTCACGATCGTCCTGCCGGCGGCCGTTCCCCCCCCGGCGACGTCCACACCGGCGACGTCCACCCCGGCGACGTCCACACCGGGAGGGAGCGCCCGATGACCGCTGTACACCGTCCCACCCGCCGGCCGGGCCGGCTGGGCCTCGTCGTGGCCATGGCCGTCGTCGTGTCGGTCGTGGCCACCGGATGCCGCAGCTCGACGGCCACGGTCACCGGTCGGCTGGCGGTCACGAGCGGTCAGGCCGAGGTCGGCCGGCCCGGCGAGGATCACACGGAGGTCACCGGGTCGCGGGACCTGCGGGTCGGCGACGGCGTCCGGATGCGCGACGGGACGGCCGTGATCCGCATCGCCGGCAGCCGCGAGCTGGAGCTGCGCACCGGGACCGACCTGGAGCTGCGGGCCACCCCCGCCGCCGACCGGTCCCGGCCCACGCTGGTGGGAGGCGACCTCCTGGTTCGGGCCCCGGAACAGCCCCTCACCGTGTCGTCGGGCAACGAGACGATCGTTGTGAGCGGCGCCGTGCGCATATCGAGGGGCCTGGCCCTGGTCGTCGCCGTGTACGAGGGTACGGCGACGGTCGACTCGGCCGGGAAATCGATCGTCGTGCCTGCGTTGCGCCAGGTGGCCGTCCCGGCCGCCGGCCTGTTCCCGACCCGGCCGGCGCCGGTGGAGATCTCCCCCGACGACGCGTGGGACCAGCGCTACCTGTCCGGGGCCATCGCGCTCAGCGCCGAGCTGCAGGCGAGGAGCACGGGCTTCTCGGGCCAGCTGACCGGGAGCGACGGTCGCTCGGTCGGCTACTTCCGCGACCTGCTGCCCGGCCTGGCGAGCGAAGCTGCGTTCCAGGCCCCGTTGCTGAGCCCGACAAGGCCCCCGGGCGAGACGCTGGTGGGGGCCGCCATCGCGCTCAAGAGCACCCACGGCAGCTTCGCCGACCGGTGGTCGGCCATCTTCGGTTTCCACGACGACGGCGCGCCGTGGGGCCTCGTCGCCATGGACCAGGGCGTGAGCCGGGTCGACGTGCTGTCGGTGATCGACGGCGCCGTGCACCGGGTGCCCACCAGCTTCGCCCTCGCCCCGCCCGGCACTGCGCCGACATCGTTGTCGCCCCCGACCACTCGTGCGTCGGCGCCGACGACCGTCGTCACCGCCACCACGGTGGCCCCGACACGACCCACCACTCCGACCACCAGAGCGGCCGCGACGACCACGACGACGGTCGCGCCGACCGGCCCGCTGAACACCGGGGCACCGGTGATCGACAACACGGTGAACGCCCTGGTGCAAACCTTGACCGGGCTGCTCAACAGCCTGGGCCAGAAGTAGGTCCGCTTTCCGGGCCGGCCCGGGACGTACGCTGGTGGCCATGGGGGACGATCCGATCGTCATCTCCAGCGGCCAGGTCGTCACCCCGGAAATGGTGATGAGCCGGAGCTTCACCGCTGCCTTCCGCGGCTATCACCCGGCCGAGGTCCGCCAGTTCCTGAAGCGGGTCAGCGACGAGATGGCTGCCGGCGCCGGGCGCGAGGCGGAGCTGCGCCGGGCCCTCGAGGAGGCGTCGGCCCGCGCCGCCAACCCCGACCTCGACGAGGCCACCGTGACCAGGTCGCTCGGCGACCACGCGGCCGGCGTGCTCGCCGCCGCTCGGGAGACGGCTGCGTCGATGGCCGCCGAGGCCCAGGATCGGGCCGCGGCCCTGGTGCGCGACGCCGAGGCACACGCCGCCCGCCTCAATCAGGAGGCCGAGAGCGTGCTGGCCCGCCGCATCGCCGAGGCGGACGCGGCCTCCGAGGGCGTCCAGCACAGCGCCGGCGCCGAGATCCACGACCTTCGTGAGCAGGCGCGGGCGGAGGCGGAAGCGGTGATCGAGGCGGCCAGGATCCACGGACGGGAGATGGTCACCGAGGCCAGGGCGCTGCGCGAGCGGATGCTCGAGGACCTGGCTCGCCGTCGCCGGGCTGCGCAGCTGCAGGTCGAGCAGCTCCGGGCGGCGCGCGATCGCCTGCTGTCGGCCTACGAGGTGGTCCGGCGCACCCTCGACGAGGCGACCGCCGAGCTGACCGCAGCGGAGCCCGAGGCCCGCATGGCCGCCGAGGCCGTCGCCCGCCGGGCCGAGGCGTCCGAGTCGGGCGACGCCGCGCCCGACCGGTCCCTCGCCCTCGTAGCCGACATCCCCTCGCCCGCCGCGATCCGTCCCGCCGCCGCCCCGCCGGCCGTGATGGAGCGGGCGGTGGCGTCGAGCGGCGGCCCGTCGCCGGTGACCGGTGCCCGCCGTCGACCGGCCGAGCGCCCGCC
>JALYYN010000464.1 GCA_030946525.1 Actinomycetota bacterium
GTGTAGGCGGCATCTGGCGACCCCCCGGTGCAACCTGCGCCCTGGGCCGCCGAGTTGGGCACGGTGATCTGGCCGCCGGCGTCGACCGTCTTGGCCGTCGAGCCGCCCTTGAAGGCGACCAGGGCGACGACGAAGGCCACCACGGCGATGCCGGCCACGATGAGGATCGGGCTGACCCCCCCGTGTTCGCGACCCGCTCCGGGTGTCCTGGTGGTGTTGGCCATGGTCATCCTCCCTTGGACTTCTGGTAGGCGTTCTGGTAGCCGGCGTAGTCGAGGAACGTCATCAACCCGCCGCCGGGATGGGCATCATTGGTCAGGTGGCCGTCGATATGGCAGTGGAACATCCACGAGCCGGGGTCGTCGGCCACGTACTCGAGGTCGTAGCGCTCACCGGTGCCGATGAGGACGGTGTCGGCCTGGTAGGGCGAAGCGAGCGTGGCCCCGTCCTTGGCGATCACCGTGAACCGCTTCCCGTGCAGGTGCATGGGATGGGCCTGGTAACCCACGTCGAGCAGGCGTATCCGTACCCGGTCGCCCTGGTTGACGACCATGTGGGGGATTTCCGGGGCGCTCTTGCCGTTGATGGTGAACCAGTTGTACTCACCGGGGTTGTGGCCGGCGTGGTCGACGCCCTCCCAGCCGTTGCGGCCGTCCTGGAGGCGGATCCACTCGTCCATTATCAGGACGAACTCTTTGTCGTACTTCGGCTCGTCGGCGCCCTTGATGACGATGGCGCCGTAGAGCCCCATGTCGAGTTGGCGGTTGTTGTCGAAGTGCGAGTGGTACCAGAACGTCCCCGACGGCTTGGCCTCCCACTGATAGGTGTACGTGGCGCCCGGCTGGATGGCGTCCTGGGTGACGCCCGGCACGCCGTCCTGGTCGTTCGGCACGTCGACACCATGCCAGTGGATCGTGGTGGGCTCGGGCAACTTGTTGGTGATGTCGACCCGCACCTTGTCGCCCTGGTTGACCCAGATCTGCGGTCCGGGAACCTGGCCGTTGTAGGCCCAGGCGGTCACCCATTTACCGGGGACGAACTCCCAACGGATCGGCTCGGCGGTCAGGCGGAACAGCTTGGTGCCGTCGGGCAGGATCTCGGGATCAAGACGCTCCTGGACCTTGGTCTTCAACGGCAGCTTGGCCGGATCGGACGGGGGCGGGATGACGTCGCCCCCCATCGGATCGGTCTGCGTCCCTGCCGCATTGGCACCGGCGACCGGGCCGGCGCCGGTCACCGTCGTCGGGGTCGCTTGGGACTGCGGGGTGGACGACGTGCTGTTGCGGGCCAGAGTGGCCCCGCCGGCGATGGCGGCCGCGACGATGACCACGCTGAAGATGAGGAAGAGGCTGCGATTGGTGCGAAGCTTGGCCATATGAGGGGCGGAAGAACCGCCGAGCGTTCCCTTCAGACGAGGAGTTCCGTCGCCAGACGCTAGTACCCCCAAGAGGTATCCGTTATTCACTACCGGACAACGTCGGCCACGGAGGCAATGTGAAGGAGCCAACTGACACGTCGACGCCCCAGCCACCGTCGAGGCCGCCGGCGGCGATGGCGGGCCTCGCCGGCCTGGTCTCGGGTGCGTTGGCCTTGGCGACGTCAGAGGCACTGTGCCGTCTCGTCCCCCGCCCCTCACTCGTCCTCGACGTCGGCGAAGTGGTTATCGCCCACGTCCCACCCCGCGTCTCCGACGCCGTCATCGGCATGTTCGGCCGCAGTGACAAGACGGTCCTGGTGGCCGGGATCATCGTCGTCTCGCTGCTGCTGGCCGCAGCCCTAGGAGTGACGGCGCGGCGGCGCTTCTGGGCGGCCATGGTCGGCTTCGGGCTGGCCGCGGTCGCCGGAGCCCTGGCCGGCATCTCGCGCTCGCCGGGGACGCCGCTGGCGACGGTGGCCGTGGTCGCCGGCGGCGCCGGGGCGGGCCTCCTATGCCTCCGGAACCTGCTCGGTCGGCGCCGGTCGTCGGGTGTAGTTCTGCACGGGCGGCGCCAGATGCTGCAGGTGGGGGCCTACGCGCTCGC